>NZ_ATUL01000011.1:0-97232 GCF_000420185.1 Thioalkalivibrio sp. ALR17-21
CTTGAATCAGATTTAGTTGCCGACCTTCTCGGGCAGGATGCTTTCCACTTCGGAATGCACGCGGGCAATGATGTGCGCGGCCACCAGACCGTCACCCACACGCTCGCAGGAATCGGCACCGGCACGCACGGCCGCGTTCACCGCACCCGTCTCGCCCCGAACCAGAACCGTCACGTAACCGCCGCCCACGAACTGACGGCCGATCAGACGCACCTCGGAGGCCTTGGTCATCGCGTCCGCCGCTTCAATCGCCGGAACCAGACCACGGGTCTCGATCATGCCCAGGGCCACACCAAAGTTTTCACTCGCCATTGCTATTTTCTCCCGGAGTTACGGTTACTTCGAAAAATTCGACGCTCAAGCGGCCCTGCGTCCGCCATCCGAGCGCCCGGTATCGGTCTGGTCCTGCCCAGCCTTGTCCTTCCCGGACGACGACGTGTCATCACTGCCGTCGTCCCAGTAGTCGATGATCCCGCCGATTGTCAGATCGGTCAGAATCGAATGGTCATCGAGCGCGAGGCGCGCCGCCGAACCGCTGATCGTGAACACCCAGTTGCCCGGGTACGCGCCCACCGGATCGACCGCGACCGCGCGACCGCCCTTCGCATCCACCAGCACGCGCAGGGACGCCGTTTTCAGGCCATCGACCCGACGGGTCACCGTCAGCTCGTCCTCCACGCGCATGATGTCCATGTCTTACTGCTCCTCCCAGTGATCGATGATCCCGACGATCGTCGCGTCACTGGGATAGGACTTGTCACCGGCCGCTTCGCGCGCCGCCGACGAGCCCACCACGATCACCCAGTCACCCGGAACGCAACCGACGGCGTCCACCGCCACGGTACGCGGCCCGCCGACCTTTTCCTGCACCACGAGCAGCGGCCGATGCCCCAGGTCGCGAATGCGGTTGGTCGATACCAGCGTTTTTTCTACCTTGCAGATTTTCATCTCGTTCCCGTTGGCCTCAGGCCTCCAGCGGCTCCAGTTGCGAACCACTGCGCTTGTCCCGAATCACCATGTGGCAGCCGATCAGCCCCTTTTCGGACAAATCGCGGTAGCGCTTCATGATCTCGTCGCGTACCCGCCGGCAGCGGGCCTCCACCCGCTCGCGCGAGCCGGGCACCTTGCGGTCGTAGCGGAAGTGCACCACTACCGGCACCGGCAGCCCGCGTTCCACGTTCAGTTTGCGGAACACCTTGTTCACGCCGACGTCCATGCTTTCGGCGCCTTCTTCCATGGTGTCCAGATGGGCGATGTATGCGAAGTTGCGCACCTGCATCTCTTCCACTTCCTGGCCCACAATGATCATCCGTTCGCGATGCCCCACGTCGGCGTAATGGCCACCGTGATACCGCGCCACGTAATCGAGCTGCGACAGGTTGTTCATCAGCAGCCGCGAAATAAACCTCAGCATGCCCTCGTGCGGCGCCCCGTTTCCGGTGCCCCACCCCTGCTGGTGGACCGTGTCCTGAATCGCGCGATACACCGCCAGGGAGGCATCTTGTTCGTTCATGCCCTGCGTTTCTCGATACAGCGCGGCACTGTCCACAAACCGATACAGACTCATGCGCGTCTCGCCATCGGGCACATGGACCTTGATGGCGTCGGTGTCAGTGTCCACCCCGATCAGCAGGGTATCGACCGAAGCACCGCAACAATAGGTGTTCTCCACCGCCTGCCGGAACGCCCGGAGCTGGCGCAGGGCCGCATCCGCCGCCTCCCGTTCACAGGAAGCGTGGGCCGTACAGCCCTGATGGTTCGGGTCCGCACTGCTGTAGTGATACGCCGCCACCTTCAGGTACCGGCTCGGCACATCCGCGGTCGTCGGCCTTCCTTCACGAAAACGCAGAAGCTCGCGTTTCGTCCAGTGCCGAACGTCCTCTTCGATATCGAACAGGGCACCCGCGTAGCTCTTCACGCGGACCGCCATATCCGGCAGACGCAGAATGAAGCGCCGCAGACCCAGCAACCGTCCGTCCGAGCAAGGCGAGATATCCACTTCGTGGAAGTCGCAATCGAGGAACCACGCGATCGCCGATTCCGCCTCGGCCGCCAGATCATCCCGGCCCGACCAGTATTCGTTCACCAGCCGGTCGAACAGCCGAAAACTGCCTTCCAGGTACAGACGCCGGGTGTCCAGATGGTTGATCCACGCATCCTCAAGCACCTGTTCGGGAAGCCGGATACCGAGTTGTCGTTCCGCGAGGGACTGTGCCCGTTCCGAAAAACCCTTCTCATGCTGCAGCGAATGGATTTCGCGCAGGACCGGCACCAACTCCGAGAAGCGGTCACGAAAACCCTGTTCGAAGGCATGCAGCCGTTCGTTGCCCCGCTCGTCCGCCAGCGGATGCCCCGGCCGCACACCACCCCCCGTATCCACGGGGGCGTAACGGCCGACTTCACCCAGTGCCGGGGCCACCGACGAATCCGGCCCGACCGCCGGCGTGTGGTCGCTCCGCGGTGCCGAGGCACCCGGGCGACCGGTCACGCTCCCCCGCGGGCGCAGCGGACTCGTCTTGCGGCGACGACGTACGACCATGAGGTCCGTTCTCCCCGGATCAGCCGCGAGCGCCGCCGGACAGGGTCACCAACGACCCCGCATCGGTGCTGCCCGATGAGCCCGTGATCCGGCTCGGCGGTACTTCCTTGCGCTCCAGCTCGCGGTTACCCCAGGCACTGCTGCCCTCGCCCCGCGGATTGCCGCGCATGCTGACATTGCGGCGCGTGGAAAAACCTTCCGTGCCGGTCACCGAATCGCCGCGCTGCCAGTCATCACCGGTGATCGCCACGCCACCCCCGGCACCGTTAACGGTTACGCGTTCGGCACCCTGGCGTTCTTCTACCGCCGCCTGGGCCGCCTCGATCTCGGACCTCGCTGCCTTGGCCTGTGCCATGGCCATGGGGGCACCGGCGCGAGCGTGCGCCTGTCCATAACGGAAATCCTCGGTGCCGGACACCAGGCCCATCGCCTTGTTCACCGAACCGGTAATCGAACCGCTTGAACCATAAGCAGTCCCTGTCACGCGCCTTTCACGAGCTTCCCGGGCCGGCGACGGAACGCTGAAGTCACGCCCCGGCACTTCCGCGGCGGGCGTCGCCGCCTGGATGGCCGTGGCCGGATTACTGTCGAATCCCTCCGGACGCAAGCGAGGATGCAGGTCCCCGGCGACATTCGGGCAGGCCGATGCAAATTCATCCGCACCGACATAGGCCGAGCCGGAGATATCCTGGCAAGCGCCTCGTTCGGTACCCGTGACCCGCTCGTCATGGCCCGGCTGACTTCCGGAGATCGCGTGGCCCGGGGTGGAATGCCGTTCGGCGACCCGCACCTGGGCGGAACGGGATTCCTCGGGCGAACAGTACTGCTGGTACTGGTCCGGGCTGACATAGGACGTCCCGCTGATCGGCATGCAGGCGCCGTATTCATCGCCGGTCACCCGGGACGAGGGACCCATCGCCGGTCCCGACACCCCCTGCTGATTCCAGGTCCGGCTTGTCGTGACCTTTTCCGGCCCGGCTTCGGGCGTCGCACCGCACAGCGTTTCGTAATGATCGGATCCCACGTATTCCGTCCCGGTAATGGGCTTGCAGCCCCCGTATTCGTCACCGGTGACACGGCTGGACGAGTCCAACCGTGTCCCCGACACTTCGCCGCCGTGCAGGGTGTGCATCACGCCTACCTTGTGGACACCCCCGGCGGCCGGCTTGTCGCACAGCTCCTCGAAATCCGCCCGGTTATAGTACGGCGTACCCGTCAGCGACGCGCAGGAACCGGTCTCGTCGCCGGTAACCCGAGGGCTTCGATCCACCGACACCCCCGTAACCGAACGACCGTGCGCGGAGTGCATCTCGCTGACGCGCGAAGCCGCCGGTTCCCCGCGGGTCCCGCAACGCTGAAAATCCTCGCTGCCCAGATACTCCGTACCCGTCACGGGCTTGCAGTCCCCGTGTTCAACACCCGTCACTGAAGAGGAGCGCCCGACGTCGGTGCCGGTCAGTTCACGACCCCGCAGGGTGTGCATCACACCGGCCCGGGCCGGCGCTCCGTCAGGCTTTCCCGTGCAGGGAACCTCACTGTCGCGGGTATTCAGATACTCGGTCCCGGTCACGCTGCGGCAGGAACCCGACTCATCACCCGTTACCTTCGGACTGCGACCGACCGTTGTGCCGGAGACATCCTCGCCGCGACCGGTGTGCATCACGCCGGTGCGCAGAGTACCGGGGGCCGGACGGGTGCCGCAGAAGCCCTCGTACTGTTCCGTACTGAGATACTCGGTGCCGGTGATCGCCTCGCAACTGCCGCGCTCGTCGCCGGTGACGTGGCGGGACCGCCCCACCTCGGTTCCACTGACTTCCTGCCCGTGGCTCGTATGCGAATGGCCGACCTTGGGCGAATGGGCCTCGGGGAGGGTCCCGCAGTAGCGATCGAAATGTTCCGCGCCCAAGTATTCGGTCCCGGTCACGTCGTAGCAGCTGCCGGCTTCGCCACCGGTCACGGCATAAGTGCTCTCGACCTGGGTGCCGCTCACGTGCCCGCCGGAAAGGGTGGTCCCTTCCTCCACCTTGGCCGGCGCATCATCCTGCCCGGCCTGCCGCGGACGGCCGCAGGGCCGGCCCGGCTCGGACGAACCGCGGCCAATGCTGCACAGTTCCTGGCGCCGCTGACGCGCGATCTCCCGGGTGGTCATGCCCTTGCGCTGGGCCGCCTTCCACGAGCCCTCGCGCGGCAGATCGGAAGGCCGTTTGGTACCGGCCTGATAACGCCGGCGCAGCGCCTTCTTGCCCTGGCTCGCCATCGCGTCCCGACGCGCCATGCAGATGGCCCGCACGTCGGAGATCATCGGCTTGATCTCGCGATCGTTCTCGTCCTGACGCTGCTCCACCTGCTCGCACAGGCGGTCCAGCCCCTGCTCAAGCGCCTCTTCCGCACGTTCGGCGGATTCATCGGCCACCGGGGATTCCGGCTGCCGCGCGGCCTCCCGCGGCGGACGCGTCGGGCGCGGCGGTTCCGGGTCGCGTTCACGGCCACGCAGGCGATCCTCGCGCCGCGGTTCGGTCGCCATCGCCTTCTTGCCGTTCTGCGCCAGCGCCTGACGGCGCAGGCGGCAGATCTCGCGGCCGCTCATATTCTCGCAGTCAACGTCCTGGCTCTGGGCAAGGACTTCGAGCTGACGCGAGCGTTCGGAGCCGGCCCGGGCAAATCCGCCCGAACCGCGCGTGTTGCCCCGCCCCAGGGCCTTTTTGCCCTGACGTGCCATCTTCTGCCGACGCTCGAGCGCGGCCTGGCGCCCGTTGGAGGCACCCTGGTGGGCGCCCGGTGGCGGCGCGTCGGACCCATCGGTCTGCCGCTCCGCCCGCGGCTCGGTGAACCGGGGCTCGGGCTGCGCGGGCGCGTCGGATTCACGCGCCGATTCCGGAGCCGAGGGAGCCGGCTCGGGCGCAGGCGCCGCGGGCGCGGGGTTCTGACGAACCACCTGGGACCGCGAGACGCCCTGGTTCGAGCCCTTCACGGCGGCCTTGCCATTGCGGGACATGGCCTTGCGCCGTTCGCGGGCCAGCTCGCGACCGGAGAGGCCTGCAGACGCGGATGTCGGATTACTCATGGCACTTCCTTACAGTTGGCGACGGCAACAGTAAAACCCTGTATGGAATGGCCGGGCCGGCGACAGCCGACCCGGCCGCAGCCGGATCAACGGCCGCGATCGACCACGAAGGCCATGCCCAGGCTCTGGGCGTAGTTATCGTACGCGACGAAGCGCACCATCATGCCGGGGTTGCTGCGACGGCACTCTTCGATCTCCTGCAGCACGGCTTCCACCGACTGCTCACCGAAGAAGGGCAGCTTCCACATGTACCAGTAGGGGGACATGGCGTGCTCCTTCTCGGAGTACTCCACGGAGGGGTTCCAGCCCTGCGCGAGGCAGTATTCGATCTGCTTGCGCACCTGGTCGGCGTTCATCTCCGGCAGGTAGGAGAAGGTTTCGTACTTCTGCACCGGCTTGAAGTTCTGAATATCGGACATGTCGGTCATCCTGTGTCTGGTTCGTTCAGGGTGCGGACGGCGCCGCCAGCGGCCGTCCGCACTCGGGCGATCACTTGTGCTGGGAATCGAGCTTGTCGACGGTGTCGAACTCGAACTTGATCTCCTTCCAGGTTTCCATCGCAATCTTCAGCTCGGGGCTGTGCTGCGCGGCCTGGGTGAGGATCTCCTTGCCTTCGCGCTCGACGTCGCGGCCTTCGTTACGCGCCTGGACGCAGGCTTCCAGCGCCACGCGGTTGGCCGTCGCACCCGGGGCGTTGCCCCACGGATGGCCCAGCGTACCGCCGCCGAACTGCAGCACGGAGTCGTCGCCGAAGATGGTGACCAGCGACGGCATGTGCCAGACGTGGATACCACCGGAGGCCACGGCGAACACGCCCGGCAGGGAGCCCCAGTCCTGATCAAAGAAGATACCGCGGGAGCGATCTTCCGGGACGAAGGATTCGCGCAGCATGTCGATCCAGCCGAGGGTCGCGGCACGGTCGCCTTCCAGCTTCCCGACCACGGTACCGGTGTGCAGGTGATCACCGCCGGACAGGCGCAGGATCTTCGCCAGCACGCGGAAGTGGATACCGTGCTTCGGATGACGGTCGAGCACGGCGTGCATCGCACGGTGGATGTGCAGCAGCATGCCGTTGTCGCGGCACCAGTTGGCCAGACCGGTGTTGGCGCAGAAACCGCCGGTGATGTAGTCGTGCATGATGATCGGCGCGCCGATCTCCTTGGCGAACTCGGCACGCTTGTACATCTCTTCCGGGGTCGGCGCGGTCACGTTCAGGTAGTGACCCTTGCGCTCGCCGGTTTCGGCTTCGGCCTTCTCGGTCGCTTCCTGGACGAACTCGAAACGCTCGCGCCAGCGCATGAACGGCTGCGAGTTGATGTTTTCGTCGTCCTTGGTGAAGTCGAGGCCGCCACGCAGGCACTCGTACACGGCACGGCCGTAGTTCTTGGCCGACAGACCCAGCTTGGGCTTGATGGTGCAACCCAGCAGCGGCCGGCCGTACTTGTTCAGCTTGTCACGCTCGACCTGGATGCCGGCGGGCGGGCCACCGCAGGTCTTCACGTAGGCGATCGGGAAGCGCACGTCTTCCAGACGCAGGGCACGGATGGCCTTGAAACCGAACACGTTGCCCACCAGGGAGGTGAACACGTTGACCATCGAACCTTCTTCGAACAGGTCGATCGGATAGGCGATGAACGCGTAGAAGGACTCGTCGTCACCCGGCACGTCCTCGATGGAGTAGGCGCGGCCCTTGTAGTAGTCCATGTCGGTGAGGAGGTCGGTCCACACCGTGGTCCAGGTCCCGGTGGAGGACTCGGCGGCCACGGCGGCTGCGGCTTCTTCGCGGTCGATGCCCGGCTGCGGGGTGATCTTGAAACATGCCAGGAGGTCGGTATCCAGCGGCATGTATTCCGGCATCCAGTAGGTTTCGCGGTAATCCTTGACACCCGCGGAGTACTTCTTGGCGGCCATGTGGCTTTCTCCTACGCGTTGGTTAATCGTGACGGTCGCCTAGGTTAGGAAGGTTAACCACTAATAACAAATAAATAATCTAGATACGACCGATTGACGTTCATCTATGGTTTCCCGGGAGCCGTCGTTTACAGGTTCCCGGAGATGGGGGGCACGCGACCTTTCCCGCACGCTCCCGCTGATGAGCCGCCCGCGATTCTAGCCGAAAACCCCGGACGGTGCATGCCAATGACGACCCGGTTTCCCTGAACCCGGCCGGCAGGCAGGCACACGCAGGACGCCGGCCTCGGCGGCGGCGAGGAAAAGAAACGGGGTAACACGAAGCGGAGCCGCCCGGGACGCCGGGCGACTCCGGGGAAGGGCAGAGGAGGATCAGGTGCCGCGCAGCAGCCGCACCATGGCGTCAGCGACCGCACGCGCCGACTGTGGGTTCTGTCCGGTCACCAGGCGGCCATCGACCACCACGTGTTCCGCCCAGTCGTCGGCCGTGTCGACCTCGCCTCCCTGAGCCTGCAACCGGTCCTGCAGCATGAACGGCACCGTCGCCTCCAGCCCCACGCCCTTTTCTTCGCTGTTGGTGAACGCGGCGACCCGACGGCCGGAAACCGCCGGGGTCCCGTCCTGCAGCATCGCGCCGACCAGGCATGCAGGGCCATGGCAGACCGCACCCAGCACCTTGTCATTCGCCAGGAATTCACCCACCAGTCGCTGGACATGCGGATTGTCCGGCAGGTCGAACATCGTGCCGTGACCGCCCGGGAAGAAGACAGCCGCATACTGGTCGTGCCGGACCGACTCGCTCAGGGGGATGGTGTCGTCCAGGGCCTGCTGGGCCGAGGCGGACGCGGGATCCGGATGGGCGGCGTCCAGGCTCCGCGGGTCCAGCGGAACCGGGCCACCGCGGGGACTGACCACCTTGATTTCGTACCCGGCCTCGCGGAACCGCTGATAGGGTACCGCGAATTCGTCAAACCACAGTCCGGTCGCTTGCCCCGGGGCGAGCTCGTCGTGGCTGGTGGTCACGATGAGAATGGTCTGCATCATGATGCCGCCTCCTTTCCGTGCTTGTTGCCGGTGGACAGCCGGCGGGGCGACCACGTTCCCGCGGAAGGCTCAGCCGGTTCCGTCCTCATGGTCCGGCAGGGTGATGTTGAGCTCCAGGACCTCGCAGTCCCCCTCGCGATCAACGTTCATCTGCACCGCGTCGTCGTCCACCTCGACGTACTTGCGGATCACCTGCAGCAGCTCCTGCTGCATTGCGGGGAGATAATCCGGCCCGGAGCGTGCGGCGCGCTCGCGCGCTACGATGATCTGCAACCGCTCCTTCGCGACGTTGGCACTTTTCTGCCGTGGCTGCCGAAAATAGTCGAAGATGCCCATGGACTCAGCCTCCGAACAAGCGGCCGAAGAAGCCCCGCTTCGGCACGTCCACGAAACGCAGCGGACGGTCCTCGCCCAGGAAGCGGCCGACGGCGTCGTCGTACGCCTGCCCGGCGTCCGACTCCGCGTCGAGGATGACCGGCTGCCCCGCGTTGGAGGCATTCAGCACCGCCTGGGATTCCGGAATCACGCCCAGCAGGTCGATCGCCAGGATCTCCCCCACGTCCTCGATGCTGAGCATCTCGCCGCGCTCCACCCGCTCGGGGGAATAACGGGTCAGCAGCAGGCGCCCGGGCATCGGATCGCCGCCCTGTTCCACCTTGCGGGTCTTGGAGGCGAGAATCCCCAGGATCCGGTCCGAGTCACGCACGCTGGACACCTCGGGATTGGTGACCACCACCGCCTCGTCGGCGTGATAGGCAGCCATCAGGGCACCCCGCTCGATGCCGGCCGGGCTGTCGCAGATGATGTAATCGAACTCTTCCGCCATCTCGCCGAGCACGCGCTCTACGCCATCCTCGGTCAGCGCTTCCTTGTCGCGAGTCTGCGATGCGGGAAGGATGTGCAGATTCTCGACCCGCTTGTCGCGGATCAGCGCCTGTTTCAGGTTCGCGTCACCGTTGATCACGTTGACGAAGTCATAAACCACGCGCCGCTCGCAGCCCATGATCAGGTCGAGATTGCGCAGACCGACATCGAAATCGATCACTGCGGTCCTGTGGCCCCGCTGGGCCAGGCCGGTCGCGATCGCGGCCGAGGTCGTGGTCTTGCCCACGCCCCCCTTGCCGGAAGTCACCACTACGATACGTGCCATGTTGGCTGCGTCTCCTTGAGAATCGAGGGAAGCGGAATCCGCTCAGGACTCCGTGATGTTGAGGCTTTCGCCCGCCAGTGTCACCAGCCGGTTGTCGCCGCGCTCGGCTTCCGTGATGTCTTCGGCAATCCGGTAGTGTCCACCGATCGACAGCAGCTCGGCCTCCAGGCGGCGACAGAAGATCCGCGCGCTCACCAGCCCGCGCACGCCGGCCAGGGCGCGGCCTCGCAATGGGCCCAGTACGGTGATGTGGCCGTCCGCCAGCAGCTCCGCACCGGCGGAGACCGGAGCCGTCACCAGCAGATCCCCGCCGCGTGCGTAGACCTGCTGCCCCGAGCGCACCGGCTGATCCACCACGCGTGTCGCGCTGTGCACCGCCACCGGCGCCACCGGCGCCCCCGACGCCGCGGAATCGCGTTCCTCCGGGGCCCCCGCGGATGGATCCTCCCGCCGCGCACGGCCCTCGCTCAGGGCCACCTCGCCGGAACCGCCGCGGCCACCCATGGCCAGACGCGGCGGCAGTCCGGCGGCATCCGCCGCTTCAAGCGCCTGCGCCGCCTCGCCGTCCTGCAGCCCGATCAGGCGAAAGCCCGCGGCCCGCACCTGCTGCACAACCGCGCGCAGTGCGGCATCCCCGGCATCCGCCACCGGCTGCAGATCCAGCACAATGGGCATGTCGCGCATCAGATCGGGCGCCTCGTCGCGTCGCGCGGCGAGCATGTTGCCCAGGTTGTGCGGCTCGGCGTCGTGCACCCGCAGCACCGAGACCAGCAGCATGCGGCCCTTGAGTTCCATGGCCTGGACGGAGCTGGGGGAAGCGCTCATGCTCGGTTCCACGTTCGGAGGATGGTCGGATCGGCGTCGCCCCGGACGGGGCGGAATCGCGCATTTATAGCGTGCCGGCCCCGGGTCCGGCAAGCCGGTGCGCCGTTCACCGCCGGCGCGGGCGCCCCGGGATCAGCGCCGGGGTCCGTGCAACGTAGTCGGCATAACCCGGGCGGGTCTCGTGCAGGTGTGATTCGAGGAGCGTTACTCCGGATACCCGCAGGATCAGAACGATCATCAGAACCGCCGACGGGATACCCCACCAGCCGCCGGCCGCCAGCGCCAGCAGGCCATAGCCCACCCACACCACGATTTCGCCGAAGTAGTTGGGATGCCGGCTGTAGCGCCACAGCCCCCGGTCCATGACCTCGCCGCGCCGCTGCGGATCGGCGCGGAAGCGGGCCATCTGCAGATCGGCCGCGGTCTCGAAGACGAAACCGAAGGCCCACACCGCGAGACCCGCCGCCAGCAGCAGCGGCTGCATCGACTGCGCACTGACCCCCGCCAGAACCGGGAGGCCGATCACCGCCACCAGCGCACCCTGCAGACCGAAGATCGTAACCAGGCTGCGGCGCGCGAAGGCCGCATCGCTCAGCTCTCCGCGCATCGCGGTGTACCGCGCGTCCTCGCCATGGCCCCAGTTGCGCCAGGTGATGTAGGCCGACAGGCGCAGACCCCACAGGACCACCGGCACCAGCGTCCACAGTCCCGCTGCCGGGAACCCGGCCATCCCCCACCACAGGACGCCGACGACGATGAAGCCGATACCCCAGAAACGATCCACCAGGCTGGCGTCGCGGCGACGCATCGCCGCGCCCCAGACCAGGGTCATCAGACCCAGCGCCGCCAGCAGCCCCCAAAGAAAAGCGACCGAAAGGCTCATTGCACGGCCTCCCGCAGCGGGCGTTCCAGCAGGGTATGCGAGACGAACCACTCACCCCCGCCGTCCCGGGCGAACAGCTCGTCGCAGGCCATGTAGAACATCCGCCAGCGCTGGAAGACCCGCGCCGCCTCCGCCGCATCCTGCGTGCGGGAGAACAGTGACAGCAGCCGCTCGCGGGCGGCATCCTGGCGTTCCAGCCAGGCGTTCAGGCTGCGCGCGTAATGTTCGCCGCCCACCCGCCACTGGCGACGCACCCGCAGGTCGTCCTGGAACTGATAGACGAGATCCTCGGACGGCATCAGCCCGTCGCGAAAGAAGTGCCGGGCCATCCAGTCCGCGTCACCGTCGGTCTCGAAGAAATAGGCACGGTCGCGATGCGCGAACACGTGCATGAAAAAGCGCCCGCCCGGACGCAGCCAGTCATGGATCCGGCGGAACAGCTCCGGCCAGTTGCGCATGTGTTCGAACATCTCCACCGACACCACCCGGTCGAAGCCGGTCTGCGCGGGCCGGAAGTCGTTCATGTCGGCGGTCACCACCTCCAGGTTGGTCAGGCCGAGGGCATCGCGCCGGTGCTCGATCGCCGCGCGCTGGGTCGCCGAATTGGACACCGCCAGGATCGAGGCCCGCGGGAACTGTTCCGCCATCCACAGCGAGAGCGAACCCCATCCGCAGCCCAGTTCCAGGATCCGCTGGCCATCCGCCAGCTCGGCGCGCTCGGTGGTCAGCTGCAGCATCGCCGCCTCGGCCCCGGCCAGATCCTCGACCCCCTCCGGCCACCAGCCGGAGGAATACTTCATCCACGGCCCCAGGCACGCCTCGAAATACTCGGTCGGCAGCTCGTAATGCTGTTCGTTGGCGGTATCGGTGGACAGCGCGACGGGCGCCTCCCGCATCGCCCGCACCAGCGCCTCGCGCCGTGCACGGAGGGTCTCCGGCGACCCGCCACTCTCGCGCAACCGCCGCCGCAGCAGATGCCGGATCCCGGCACGGATGGCCGCATCCGGCAACCAGCCGCGCTCGGCCCAGTCAATCAGTCGCTCCATCGTCCCCTCCATCTGCCGGTGCCCGGGCCGAAGGCCCCGGTCCGCAACACCATGGACCGACTGCAGCCCAACCCGGTTCCGCGCGACCCGCCGATCATAACCCCGCCCAAAATTGGGTTTGACGTGACCCCGGTCACCTCTCGCCCCCCGACAGCGGTGATAGAGTGAGACCCAACGCTCAATTTCCACGTGATCATGGCCCAGACCTACCGAATCCCGCCCCGGCTGCTGCAGCGCGTCTGGACCCCGTTCATGGATGCGCTCGAGGAAAAGAACCGGGCCTTCATGAACGAGCTCGACGACCGTCTGATGGACTCGGCCGAGAAGGCGATCGATTCCCAGCGCGCGCAGCAGAACATGATGCTGTCGCGGCAGATTCGCATGGCGGCTCAATCCGTACTCGTTCAGTTCCGCAGCGGACTGGCGGAACGACTGACCCCGGCACAGCCGCCCTCGGGCACGAACCCCGGCGCCGACGATGTCGGCCTCGAGCTGAGCGTGATGGACCAGGAGGCCACCGAACGCGAAGTCGCCCTGCGCAAGGTAGTCGCCGGGGCGCGCTCGGTGATGTCGGAAGAGATCGACGCCCTGGAGCAGCTCACGCGGGATTACCGGCTCGCAGCATCCCCGGAGGCGGCCCCCTGGCATCCGCATGCCCTCGGGGATGCCTTCCTTCAGGCCGTCGAAGCCGTCCCCCTGCCCCCCGAAGACTGTCTGATGCTGCTGCACTGGTTCGACCGCGACGTGGTCCGCGACCTGCAGCCGGAGATGCAGGCGCTGCTCCGTGCCTTCGGCGAAGCGGGGCTGGCTGTCCCCGAAACGGGTCCCGTGGCGCGCACGCGGAGCACCGGCGGCGGAGCCACCCGGGCCGGGACAGAAGAGCCGCCAGCGCACGCCGGCCCGGCGACCACCGCGACGGCCCGGCACGAGCCGGGACCGGCCGCCCCCGCCGGTCACTGGGGCCAGTTCGGCTACGTGGTGCCGGCCGGGGAGCGCGGCATGGGCCCCGCCGAGGGCGGCGCCATGCCGCAGGGCGTGCCGGGCACGCTGGCCGTGGCCACCATGGTCCAGAATGCCCCCAGCCGCGAGTCGCTGGAGCCGTTCATCATGGACCTGCTACAGGGGCTGTTCGACCTGATCCTCAAGCGCGACGACCTCAACCCGGCCCTGCGCGAACCCCTGGCCGACCTCCAGCTCCCGCTGGTGCGCATCGCCATGCGCGACAGCAGCTTCTTCCGCGACAAGCAGCATCCGGCACGCCAGATGACGGGTCAGCTGCTCAATATCGCCCTGCGCGTGGACCCCGACCTGGACCTGAAAGATGCCCGCGAACTGCCACTGGCACGGCTGGTCGCGGAACACGTCGAGCGTCTTCGGGGTGCCGGTCTCGACAGTGCCGACGCCTATCAGAGCGCGCTGCAGGCCCTGCGCGAAGACCTCGAGCAGGTCGAATCCGAGATCGAAACCGAGGTGGCCGAGGAACGTCGGGAGGCGGAACAGGAGGAGACCCGGATCGAGGTCTCCTGGCAGATGGAGACCACCGTCCACCAGACCGTGGAAACCGCCGGACGCGGCCTGCCCGACCAGGCCCGCCAGCAGCTGATGGACGCCTGGGTCCCGCTGCTCACCGCGGAGGAGACCGCCCGCGTGGCGACAGCCCCCGAATCGCAGGGCAGTACGGACGCCGCCACCGCGGCGGCCCCTGTGCAGGACGGCGGTCCGGGATCCTCTCGGGCGTCCGACGTCCCGGCCGGCGCCGCGGAAACGGGCACCACGGACGGGACCGACGACGAGACCCCGGCCGCCATCCCCGGCGAACAGCCTGCGGACACCGCCGCATCCGCCGCCGATGACAGCCAGGAAGCAGACGACGGCCGGGAGTCCCCCGCCGGTCTGGCTCTGCTGGAGGAACTGCTGCAGCTGATGCGCGAGGCCCCGGACTTCAAGTCCTCGGCGCCGCTGCTGGCCCGTATCCGCGCCTATCTCGACCGGGCTCCGCTGTCGGCGGAGGAACGTGCCCGCATCAAGTCGGACCTGGTCAGCGCCCACCTGATGGCCGCCGGGCGCAAGCCAAGCCATACCGAAGAGGCGAAACCGGCGGCAGAAGAGGAACCGGCGACTGGCTCAGCCCCCGCAACGGACGGTACCCACGCCACGGACACCACGAGCCACCGCGGCCAGGCCTCCGACAAGGGCAACGAAGAGCGCTCGCGCGAACGCAGCCGGCGCAGCGAGGGCCGCTCGGCGGCCAGCCCGTTCGCCACCGCAGCGCGCCTCCCGGACGACGACCCGTCACTGATGCGCGACCACGACGACGAGCACGTGGACACCGCCGACAGCCTGGAATCGGGCACCTGGATCCAGTTCACCTCGCCCGCCGGCACCCGGGTCACGCGCATGAAGCTGGTCTGGCGCGGCACCCACTCCGGACGCTTCCTGTTCACCGATGCCGCCGGCCGCAGCAAGCGCCAGCACAGCCTCCAGGGGCTGGCCCAGGAGTTCCGCACCGGGCGCGCGCAGATCATCCCGGAAGAGTCCCTGTTCGATCATCTGATGGAGCAGAAGCTGGGCACGGGGGAATCGGCCGGCGCCACCGGCTGACGCCTCGCGCGGGCCGCCCCGCCGAACGACCGGCTCTAGTCGGTCTGCGGGGTCCCGTATCCCCCGCCGCCCGGCGTATGGATCTCCACCGCATCGCCCGCTTCCAGCGCACGCCGATCGCAGCCCTGCAGGCGCTCGCGGCGCCCGTCCGCGCGGATCAGCCAGTCCTCGCCGGGTTCCGCATCGCCACCGCCGCACAGGCCGAACGGCGCCACGCGGCGGCGATTGGCCAGCAGGGTCAGTTCCATCGGTTCGTCGAAACCCAGACGGCGGATAACCCCGTCGCCGCCCCGCCAGCCCCCCGTGCCGCCCGAGCCCGTGCGCAGCGCAAAGCGCTCCACCCGCACCGGAAAACGGCTCTCGAGCACTTCCGGGTCGGTCAGGCGCGAGTTGGTCATGTGGGTCTGCACCGCACTGGCGCCGTGGTGGCCGGGGCCTGCGCCGGCACCCCCGGCGATGGTCTCGTAGTACTGGTAACGGTCGTTGCCGAAAGTCAGGTTGTTCATCGTCCCCTGCGCGGCCGCCTGCGCCCCGAGGGCACCCAACAGGGCGTCGGTCACCGCCTGCGAGGTCTCCACGTTCCCGGCCACCACCGCGGCCGGCGGCACCGGATTGAGCATGCAGCCCTCCGGCACCCGCAGCTCCACCGGATCCAGGCAGCCATCGTTCAGCGGCACCGGGTCGTCCAGCAGGCAGCGCAGCACGTACAGCACCGCCGCGCGCACGATGGACACCGGCGCGTTGAAGTTATCGGCACGCTGGGCCGAGGTCCCGTCGAAATCGATCACCAGCCGTGCATCCTCCGCCGATCCGGGGCGGTCCGGGGTCACCGACACCACGATCTCCGCCCCGTTGTCCAGGGCACAGCGAAAGTGGCCGGGTTCCAGTTCGGGGATGAGCCGGCGCACTGCCGCGGCCGCGTTCTCCTGCACGTGCCGCATGCTGGCGGTCACCATTGCCGGCCCGCTTTCGGCCAGCAGGCGATCCAGTTCCTCCAGACCGCGCCGATTGGCCGCCACCTGTGCCTCCAGGTCGGCGCGGTTCTGCGCCGGATTGCGCGCCGGCCACGGACCGGACGTCAGCAGCGTCTGGAGGATCTCGCCATCGAACTGGCCATCGCGCACCAGCCGCACCGGCGGGATGCGCACGCCTTCCTCCTCCGGAGCTGAAGAGAACGCCGGCATCGACCCCGGCGTGATCCCGCCCACATCGGCGTGATGCCCGCGCGAGGCCACGAAGTAGCGCAGTACCGCCGGGGTCGCCGGGTCACTCGTGACACCGCCCGCGGCGTCCAGGAAGACCGGCGTCACCACCGTGATGTCCGGCAGGTGGGTCCCCCCGTTGAACGGATCGTTGAGCATGTACGCGTCACCCGGACGCAGGTCGTCGCCGAAGGCCGCCACGATCGCGCGCACGCTGGCGCCCATGGAGCCCAGATGCACCGGCATGTGCGGCGCGTTCGCCACCAGCCGGCCGGCCCCGTCAAACAGGGCACAGGAAAAATCCAGGCGCTCCTTGATGTTCACCGAATGGGCGGTGTTCTGCAGGGTGAAGCCCATCTGGTCGGCAATCGCCATGAAGCGGTTGTTGAAGACCTCCAGCCGCACCGGGTCGCGGCGCTGCGGGTCATCGCGCCGCTTGCGATCATGCGCCGCCGCGGCAGGGTGGTGCTCCAGCACCAGCGTGCCGTCCGCGGCCATGTGGCCCCGCCAGTCCGGCTCCAGGATCACCGTGCCAGTGGCCTCGATCACGATCGCCGGCCCGTCCAGACGCATGCCGGGGCTCAGGGCCTCGCGGCGGTACAGCGGCACCTCGCGCCACTGCCCGGCGGTGAACATCGCCACCCGCTCGCCGGCATCCGCCGGAGTCCCGGCCGGGTCAGCCCCGGTTTCCGCGCCGCCACCGTCCGCGGGATTCTCCGCCCCCGGGCCGATCGCCTCCACCGTGGCCACCGCCACCACCAGGCGACGATCCGGCGGCGCAAAGCCGTAGCGCTGGCGCCAGGCCTGCGCAAACGCGTGCAGCATGGCCTCGGCCGACCCGGCATCCACCTCCAGCGTGGAGTCCGATCCCTCCACCCGCAGGTGCACGCGCCGGCGCAGCTGCAACTGCGCAGGATCCACCCCCTGCGCGGTGAGTTCGTCGCGGGCCGCGGCCTCCAGTTCGCCCAGCGCGGCCTCCAGGCCGGCCACGCCGTCGCCTTCCAGCGGCAGTTCCAGGCTCGCCTCGTGCAGCGCGCGCAGTTCCGCCAGCCCCATGCCGAAGGCCGACAGCACCCCGCCCAGGGAATGCAGCAGCACGTGCCGCATGCCCAGGCGTTCGGCCACCCGGCAGGCATGCTGCCCGCCGGCCCCGCCGAAGCAGACCAGCGCATAACCACCGACATCGTGCCCGCGCTGCACCGAAATCGTCTTGATCGCGCGCGCCATGTGTTCCACCGCGATCTGCAGCAGACCTTCCGCCAGCGCCTCGGGCGACGGGGTCTCGCCCTGGGTCGCGCCCACCTCGGCCGCCAGCACGGCAAAGCCCTCGGCCACGGCCCCGGCATCCAGCGGCCGGTCGCGATCCGGCCCGAACACCGCCGGGAAATACTCGGGCCGCAGGCGTCCCAGCTGCAGATTGCAGTCGGTGACCGTCAGCGGACCGCCCTGACCGTACGCCGCCGGACCCGGCTGCGCCCCGGCCGACTCCGGCCCCACGCGCAGGCGCATGCCGTCAAAACGGCAGATGGACCCGCCGCCGGCCGCCACGGTGTGAATGTCCAGCATCGGTACGCGCAGGCGGCCCCCGGCCACCTCGCTCTCCTGACGCCGCTCCAGCTCGCCCGCCAGGTGCGCGACGTCGGTGGAGGTCCCGCCCATGTCGAAGGTGATCAGGCGCTCGAAGCCCAGCGGGCCCGCGGTGCGCAGCGCACCGACGATGCCCCCGGCCGGGCCGGACAGCACCGCATCGCGCCCGCGGAAGCGTTCGCCATCCACCAGTCCGCCGGAGGACTGCATGAAGCGCAGCGGTACCGTCCCCAGCTCGGCGGTCACCTGACGCACGTAGCGTCGCAGCACCGGCGACAGGAAGGCGTCCACCACCGCAGTCTCGCCGCGCGGCACCAGTTTGATCAGGCCGCTGACCTCGTGGCTGGCGACCACCTCCTGGAAACCCAGCTCGCGCGCCAGCGCGGCCACCGCCTGCTCGTGCGCCGGGAAGCGATAGCCGTGGACGCAGGCCACCGCCAGCGCGCGATACCCCTGCGCCCGCGCCGTCTGCAGGCGCGGGCGCAGGTCCTCCAGATCGGGCGCGCGCAGCACCCGTCCGGCGGCATCCACGCGCTCGTCCACCGGTTCCACCCGGTCGTACACCGGGGCCGGCAGGTGGATGTCGCGGGCGAACAGCTCCGGCCGCGCCTGATGCCCGATGCGCAGCGCATCCTCCAGACCCGCGGTGATCACCAGCACCACCGGCTCGCCCTTGCCTTCCAGCAGGGCGTTGGTGGCCACCGTGGTGCCCATGCGCACCTCATGAATGCGCGACTGCGGGACCGGCTTGCCCGGCCTGAGCCCGAGGAGATCGCGGATGCCCTGCACCGCCGCGTCGGCGTAGGCCTCGGGGTGCTCCGACAGCAGCTTGTGCGAATGCAGCCGCCCGTCCGGATCGCGCGCCACGATGTCGGTGAAGGTGCCACCGCGGTCGATCCAGAAATCCCAGGCCCGCGTATCCGCGTGCCGGCCGCGGGCTTGTGCGTGATCGTCGCCGCCCGCCATCATTGCGCCCCGACCCCACCCACGCATCGCAGGGAAACGCAGACCCCCATGGATCCCGTCACCCACGCCAGTCTCGGTGCCGCCATCGGCGGCCTCGTCCTCGGTTCACGGCTGGGCCGCAAGGCCCTGGTACTCGGCGCGCTGGTCGCCCTGATTCCGGATCTCGACATCCTCATAGCTTACGGTGATGCGGTCTCCGATTTCACCCTGCACCGGGGTTTCAGCCATTCGATCCCGGTGCTGCTGTTATTCTCGGCGGCGGCCGCCGGGGTGCTGTCGCGGACCCCGACAACGCGCGACATCGGCTTTGCCCGCTGGTGGTGGTTCTTCGCCCTGGTGCTGATCACGCATGTCCTGCTCGATGCCCTGACCACCTACGGCACGCAGATCCTGTGGCCGCTGCCGGTGGGCCCGGTGGGGACCGCCTCGATCTTCGTCATCGACCCGCTGTACACCCTGCCGCTGCTGATCGGGGTGATCGTCGCGGCCTTCTGGCGCTTCGCGCCCCGGGCGCTGGTGGCCGGGCTGGTGCTTTCCACCGCCTACGCCGGCAGCGGCCTGGCCCTGCAGGCGTGGCTGGACCGTCACATCCAGCCCGCGCTGGCCCAGGCCGGACTGGAGGAACAGCCCCGGCTGATCCAGCCCACCCCGTTCAACATGCTGGTCTGGCGGGTCACCGTCATCAACGGCGACCACTTCCACGAGGCCTGGGTCGGGATCTTCGACCAGCCGATCCGGCCCGATTTCGAGACCTTCCGGCGCGATCCGCACGGACTCGAGGAAACCGCGATGGACCTGGAAGACGGCCGGCGCCTGCGCGAATTCAGCGGCCCGTTCCTGCGCTTTCACGCGCAGTACGACGAGGACCGTCCGCCGCGCCTGGTCGCCACCGACATCCGCCTGGGCGGCCCCGGCTACTTCCCCTTCGGCTTCGCCATCGCCGAACGCGAAAACGGTGAATGGCAGCCGATCAGCAGCGAACGGGTGCGCGAGGAAGGGCCGCTGGACGACGCCCTGCACGCGCTGGCGCGGCGCGCCTTCCAGCCCGATCGCATTGGCTGCATGGGCGATCTGGCCGGGCCGGAGTACTTCGTGACCAATCCTCCACCGCGCTGCCGCATGCGCATGGGTCTCCCCGGCGCCCACCCCGGCGATCCGATCCGGCCGCGCCTGTAGAGAAACGCCGATCCATGTGCCCACCCGGAGACCGCCATGGTGGACACTCGCCCGGGACGCCCCCGGAGGCCCCGGCCAGCGGGATCTGCGAGCTGTGCGGGCGACACGAAGGCCTGACCCGGCACCACCTGATCCCACGCAAGCAGCACCGGCGTCGGCGCATCCGCCGCCGGTTCCCGCGCGCCGAACGCGAGGGCCGCCTGCTGCAGGTCTGCCGCCCGTGCCACGATCACATCCACCGCCAGTTCGACGAACAGACCCTGGCCGAGCGTCTGAACACTCGCGAGGCCCTGCTGGCCGAGCCTGTCATCCGGCGCTTCGTGGAATGGATCGCCGAACGTCCGCCGGGTTTCCGACCCCGCCGCTGACCCCTGCCCCCGACACCGGCTCTTGAGCCCGGCGCCGCCACGGGGTAGCGTCCGGGTCATGCTGTTCTCCGAACTCACCTCCGATGGCCTCACCTATCGCATCACCGGGCATGCCCCCGGGGCGATCGGGATCAATGATGTCGCCTATCACGCCAGCCTGATCGTGCGGCCGCGCTCGCTGCATGCGGACTGGCCGGTGCGCGCGGCCGGCGAGCTGGATCTCGCGGCCCTGGAGCCGGTTCTGGAAGAGCCCCCGGAGGTCCTGCTGATCGGCACCGGCGAGGTCAGCCGCTTTCCGCCGCGCGAACTGCGGCGCGAACTGCAGCGGCGCGAGCTGGGGGTGGAGATCATGGACACCGCGGCGGCCTGCCGCACCTACAACCTGATCATGGCCGAGGGCCGCGACGTGGCCGCGGCCCTGATCGTGGAACCGGCAGAAGCCTCCGCCGACGACTGAGTCGCTGCCGAACCGGACTCAGGACCCGGGCAGCACCTCGTCGCCCTTCATTCCGCGCGATTCCAGAAGCCGCCGCAAGCGCTTGAGCGCATCCATCTGGATCTGGCGCACGCGTTCGCGCGTGACCCCGATCTCCGCGCCCACCTTCTCCAGCGTGGAGCGCTCGAAGCCGTGCAGACCGAAGCGGCGCACCAGCACCTCGCGCTGCTTCTCGTCGAGCAGGCCCAGCCATTCCTCCACCAGATCCTGGATATCCTGATCCTCGAGGATGGACGAGGGTTCCACCGCATTCACGTCGGCGAGGATATCGGTCAGCGAGCGATCGCCCTCCGGCCCCGGCGGCAGGTCCATGGAGGTCGAGGGTTCGGACATCGCCCGCAGTCTCTGGATCTCGGCCACCGGCTTTTCCAGGCGCGCGGCCAGTTCCTCTTCGCTGGGATCGCGCCCCAGCTCCTGGGTCAGCTCGCGGGCCACCCGCGCATGCATGCGCAGTTCCTTGGAGACATGCACCGGAATGCGGATCGTGCGTCCCTGATTCATCAGGGCGCGTTCGATCGTCTGGCGGATCCACCAGGTCGCATAGGTGGAAAAGCGAAAGCCGCGCTCGGGATCGAACTTCTCCACCGCATGCATCAGCCCGAGGTTGCCCTCCTCGATCAGATCCAGCAACGCCAACCCCCGGTTAAGATAGCGCCGGGAGATCTTCACGACCAGACGCAGATTGCATTCGATCATGCGCCGCCGGCCGGCCTCGTCGCCCTGTCGCGCGAGGCGCGCATAGTGGCGTTCTTCTTCCGGAGTCAGCAGGGGACGGAATTCGATGTCGCGCAGGTAGAGCTGGATGGCATCCAGCTCCGCGGGGCGGGCGTCACGCAGGGTACGGGGCCGCACCGGCACCTCGTCCTCGGCCACCCCGGATTCGACGGGGTCGGGGGCTTCTTCTTCCAGGGCGAACCCGCCACCCTCGTCCCGCTCTTCTTCCGCCGGTTCGTGCAATGCCGGCTCTTCCAGCGGAGATTCCGGATCCTCGCCTTCAGCGCCGTCGAGATCGACCGGGTTCCGGGGCTCTTTCATGCGTGATCCTGTAATTTGACTGCTTCGATTCATCGATCCGGAAGGTAGCTCGCCGGGTCAACCGGGGAACCGTCCACGCGGATCTCGAAATGTAGCATCGGCAGATCCGTCCCCGATGCGCCCAGGCGCGCAATTTCGTCGCCGCCTTCCACCGTGTCGCCTTCTTCCACCAGCAGCCGGTCGTTGTGGCCGTAAGCCGACAGGAAACGCTCGTCATGGCGAACGATGATCATCCGACCATACCCCACCAGACCGCCGCCTGCATAGACGATCTCGCCACTACGCGCGGCGCGCACCGGATCCCCGACCTCGCCACCGATTCCGAGTCCCTGTCGGGTGCTCGCGCTGTCGGAAAACCCCCTGACCACCTCGCCGTCGGCCGGCCACACCCACTGGCCGTCGCCACGCGGTGCAGGCGGCGGATCGGGTTCCGGCTCGGGATCGGGTGCGGGCGCCGAAGACGCCCCGCCGCCGTTTCCGGACGCTTTTCCGCCGGAAGAAGACGATCTCGAGCTCCCCGCCGTCTCGCGCGTGGGTGCCGGCGGTGGCGAGGAACGGGCCGGACCGGTCAACCGCAGACGCTGGCCGGGATGGATCGTGTAGGGCGCGCCGATCGCATTGCGCCGCGCCACCGCCCGCCACTCCAGGCCGTACCGACTGGCAATGCTGTACAGGGTTTCGCCACGCGACACGGTATGGGTATCGGGGATCCGGGACTCTCCCGGTGTACGCAGGGCACAGCCATTCATGGCCGCGACCAGCAGGGCCGCCAGCAACAGGGGGATCAGGCCGCGCAGCAACCCACTGTGCATGCTCACTCCAGGGCCAGGTACACCGCGATGGCCGCCGCGAGGACCCCGATTCCGGCCCAGCCGATGCGTTCCATGTAGGGTCGCAGGTGCCGTTCGGCACGGGGCCCCGCCCAGGCCATGAACAGGGCCACAAGGAAGAAACGGGCGCCCCGGCCCAGCAGCGACGCGAGCACGAACGGCAGCCACGCCATGGCCAGGGCCCCGGCGGTGATGGTGAAGAGTTTGTATGGCAGTGGCGAAAACCCGGCGATGAGGACCACCCATACCCCCCAGGTCCCGAACCAGTCCTCGGCCTGCGCGAGTTCGGCGGCATACCCGATGTCCCGGAGCCACGGTCCCAGCCACTCGAACGCCAGCCAGCCCGCCAGATAGCCCAGCACCCCTCCGACCACCGAGGCGACCGTTGTCAGCGCGGCCAGGTACCAGGCACGTGCCGGCGATGCGGCCGCCATCGGCGCGAGCATGACATCGGGGGGCGGAAACGGAAGGACGAAGGACTCGAACAGCGAGAGTCCGGCAAGGTAGCGCGGCGCGTAGCGATGCCGCGACCAGCCCATCACGCGATCATAGACCGGTTCGAAGAACTTCATCGCAACGCGACTCCGGGCACGTCGTTACTGCTCCGCGCCCGGCAGCATCGGGACGAACATCACCGCGTCGAGAACGTCCCGCACGAACGCCTCCTCGGTACGGGTGTAGCGCACCAGCTGCTGACGTCCGTCGGGGCCCTCCACCGGGGCCACCAGACGCCCGCCGGGGGCCAGCTGGGTCAGCAGGGTCTCCGGCACCTCGCGCGGGGCCGCGGTCAGGATAATGCCATCATAGGGTGTCTTCTCGGGCCAGCCCTCGGCCCCGTCCCCGTGGCGCAGATTCACGTTGTTGATGCCCAGCCGGCTGAGCAGCTCGCGCGCGCTGCGGGTCAGCGCCTGAATGCGCTCGATCGAGTACACCCGGTCGACGATCTGCGCCAGCACCGCCGCCTGATAACCGGACCCCGTGCCAATCTCGAGCACAGTGCTCACCGGCCCGCCCTCCAGCAGGGCCTCGGTCATCCGGGCGACGATGAACGGCTGGGAGATCGTCTGGCGGTGCCCGATGGGCAGCGCGATGTTCTCGTAGGCGCGGTGACTCAGCGCCTCTTCCACGAACAGGTGCCGGGGCACGCTGCGGATGGCCTCCAGCACCCGCGGATCGCGGATACCCTGCTGCTCGAGGATCCGGACCAGGCGGTCGCGCGCCCGTCCCGAGGTCAGCCCGGCACCCGAGGCGTCGCTCACCATGGTGTACCTCCCTGGTGGTGACCCCCTGGCGCAACGCCCTCCAGCCAGCGCCCCACGGTGTCGATGGCATCGTAACGAGTGAGATCCACCTGGATGGGCGTAATCGAGACGTAGCCCTCGCGCACCGCATGGAAATCGGTCCCGGGACCGGCGTCCTGCTCCGGACCCGCGGGACCCACCCAGTAGATCTCCCGCCCGCGCGGATCCTGGTCGGCGACCATCGGCTCGGCGCGATGGCGGTTCCCCAGGCGGGTGGTCTGCACGCCCTGGATCGATTCGAACGGGATATCCGGGACGTTCACGTTGAGGATGGTGGCCGCCGGCAGCGGGACCTGCCGCAGCCGATCCAGCAGGTCCAGCACCACGCGCGCCGCGGTGTCGTAATGCCGCAGATCGGTCCCCACCAGCGACACCGCGATCGACGGCAGACCGAGGAAGCGGCCCTCCATGGCCGCGGCCACGGTACCGGAGTACAGCACGTCGTCGCCCATGTTGGCCCCGGCATTGATGCCGGAGATCACCAGATCCGGTTCGTCCTCCAGCAGCCCCGTCAGCGCCAGATGCACGCAGTCGGTAGGCGTGCCATCCACTTGCACACCGGCGTCGCCCACCGATCGGGCGTGCAGCGGCCGCACCAGCGTCAGACTGTTGCTGGCGCCGCTGCGGTCGCGGTCCGGTGCCACTACCCGGACCTCGGCCACCGTTCGCAGGTGGTCGGCCAGGCACTGGATGCCGGGGGCATGGATTCCATCGTCGTTACTGACCAGAATGCGCATTCGGGAGCCGGAGGCTTTGAAAGGGTCTTCAATATACTGGAAACGGCTTCGGGACATGCAGTTTCCTGCCTGTGCCGGAGCCTCGGAAAGCGAGTATCCTGCCATGAATTCCGGGGACGGTCCCAGCGATTTCGACGAGTTTCTGCGTGCGGTGGGCCCGGTACGCCGGATTCACAGCGACCGCGCGGAGAAGGATACGCCGCGCCCGCCCGCCCGCGCGGCCCAGCGCGACCGTGACGAGGAACAGGCCCGGCTCGACTGGATGAGCGACCCGCTGGAATTCGGCGACCTCCAGCCCGGCGACGAGCTGCGTTTCAGCCGCGCGGGCATCAGCCAGCGGGTGTTCCGCAAGCTGCGCGGCGGCCATTACCGGATTCAGGACGAACTGGACCTGCACGGCCTGTTCGCCGACGAGGCCCGCCAGGCGGTGGCCGGCTTCATCGACGAGGCGCGCGCGGATGACCGCCTGTGCGTGCGCATCATCCACGGCAAGGGCCAGCGCTCGAGCCCCCGGGGCCCGGTCCTCAAGGGGCTGACCGACCACTGGCTGCGCCAGCGCGACGACGTGCTCGCGTTCTGTTCGGCACGTCCGGCCGACGGTGGGACCGGCGCCGTATACGTCCTGCTCAAGAAACGCCGGGATCCGTCCTGAGTGACGCCGCTATCGCCGCGGAACATTAGCACTGGACGGCATGTTGATTTAGATCAAGTCCAGAGTTACCTTGACCGTTATCAGCGGATTGCCGCAGCCTCATGCCGCCCGGGTTGCAATCCCGCACGGGCTGCGAGACCATCCTGTACAAGCCTTGTACAATGAATGCATCCAAAGGCAACGGAAACTGCGACGAAGAGGTCCTGCTCATGAATCACTGGAAACTTGCCCCCATCGCCCTCGGCATCGCGGCCCTCGCCGCAGGCTGCTCCAACAACGAGGCAACCACGACCGCCGAAGAACCGGCAGCCACCGAGGTCAGCGAAGAGGAAATCGAACAGCGCGCCATGGAGAGCCGTGAGGCCATCCAGCAATTCGCCAGCACTCTGCAGGGCGAACTGATGAGCGCGATGGAAACCGGCGGCCCCACCGAGGCCATCCAGGTCTGCAACGAGGTGGCCCCGGAGATCGCCGCGGACATCTCCGCCGACACCGGCTGGGATGTCGGGCGTACCAGCCTCAAGCTGCGCAACCCCGACAACGCCCCGGACGAGTGGGAGCGCGCGGTGCTGGAAAGCTTTGACGCCGAAGTCGCCGCCGGCACGCCGGCCGACGAAGTCGCCCCGTCGCACGAAGTGATCCAGACCGAGGATGGCGCGCGGTTCCGGTTCATGGCGGCGATCCCGACCGGCGGTCAGTGCCTTGCCTGCCACGGCGAGGACATCGACTCCGACATCAAGCACGCGCTGGAACGTCTCTATCCGGAAGACGAGGCCACCGGCTACCAGGCCGGGCAGGTGCGCGGGGCATTCACCATCACCCAGGAGATGTAACGCTCTCCGGGAATGGGCTCTCCGGGAATGGCGATACGAGAAGGGCCGCATCAGCGATGATGCGGCCCTTTCTTTTTGCGCCCCGCCCCCAGAACAAACCGAATTTCGGCAGGGACAAAGGGACAGACAAGCGGCTTTATGACAATCTGTAAAGTTGACGGATGGAACCTATAGAATCGAAGACATGACGCGAACCATTGATGCCGAGCTGCTCGCCCTCGCGGTCGACGCCTCCAACGACGGAGTGGTGATCGCCGAGCGCGAAGGCCACGACAATATCCTGATCTACGTCAACCGCGCGTTCGAGGAGCTCACCGGGTATCGTTCCGAGGAGATCCTCTACCGCGATTGCCGTTTTCTGCAGAACGACGACAACGACCAGGATGCCGTGCGCGAAATCCGCGCCGCGCTGGACGAGGATCGCCCCTGCCGCGTGACCCTGCGCAACTATCGCAAGGACGGCTCGCTGTTCTGGAACGAGCTGTCGCTGACGCCCATCTTCAACGACGAAGACCGGCTGACCTACTACATCGGGATCCAGAAGGACATCACCGCGCGCGTCGAGGCCGAAGAACGCGCCGAACGTGCGGAGCGTCAGCTGGCCCGCTCCGGCTGACACCCCCCGGCAACCCCGGAGTGACCCGGGGGGTCAGTCCCCGGCCGACGTGCGCATCAGGGCCTCCGCCACACTCGTGGCATATTCTCCCGGGCCCAGCTCCAGCTGCAGACGCAGCACCCGCGACGTCTCCCATTCCCACTCCATGGATCGCGGCACCAGACGCAGCGCCCGGCGCGCGGCCTTCAGACCCTCGGCCTCCAGGCCACGGACCAGCACCTCGTGCTGCGCGGCCACCGCATCTTCCAGCTCGCGCACCTCGCCCCCGGTGCCCGGATCCCCGCGCCCCCACAGCGGCCCGGTGGGATGCACGTCGAGCCGCGCGGCGCGCGCCTCCAGCTCCGCATCCACCGACTCCGCGGTGAACACGCTGCCGGTGCCATCCAGGTTGACCCGCTCGCCCGGCAGGATGCGGTCCCAGTCGCCACGGCGCACGCGCTCGGCCAGTACCGCGTTGAACAGTTCCGCCCGCGCCGCGGACAGCAGCAGGCTGCGCTGATTGCGCCCGCGCGGACGCCGACCGCCGCCCAGCCAGTCGTACGCCCGCTCGCGGTTGGCATGCCCGAAGCGCTGTTCGCCGAAATACGCCGGCACGCCGCCGGCGCGGATCCGTTCCAGGACCTGCACGGCCATGTCGCCATCGGCCTCCAGCTCGCGCAGGCGCAGGGTGAAGCGATTGCCCGCCAGGTGCCCGGTGCGCAGCTTGCGCGCATGCCGGTCGTGGCGGCAGATGCGCAGCCAGGCGTCCGCGGCGATCGCCTCGCCGGGTTCCGGCACCGTCCATGACCCCGGATCGACTTCCGGCGCGCAGGCCACGCTGAACCACTGCCGGGTCACGGCATGACGATCCTTGCGCCCGGCGTAGCTGACCGCGCCGCGTCCCACGCCCGCGGACCGCGCGATCCACACGGCCACGTCCTCGGTGTTCAGGCCGCGCTTCTCGATCTCCAGCCACAGATGCTCGCCCGCACCGTCCGGCAGGGTCGCCGGAAGCTCCTCCACCCGGAAATCCTCCGGGCTCGCCTTAAGCCGGCCTTGCAGCGGGGCCTCCCAGGGCCACACCGGGGCATTCCCGGGCGCGGTCACGGGCTCGCCGCCGGTCGTGCCACGTCATCGCGCAGATAGACCGGCTGCGCATCCGCCGGATCCACCGCCTCGCCGCGCTCCCAGGCATCCACCGCCAGCAACGCCAGGTCAAAGGCGTCCGGCAGGGCATCGGGATCCACCCGTTCGTCGGCCAGCCCGCATTGCCCGGCGAGTTCGGGGAAGGCACGAAAGCCGGTCCCCAGCCCCAGCCGCTCCCCCGCCGGCCATTGCGCAGCCACCGCCTCCGGCGGCGCCACGGCCTCCGGTGCCGGCAGGACCCGCTCCCCGGCCACCGGGCACAGGCTCCAGTAGACCTCGCCCATGCGCGCGTCCAGCGCGGCCAGCACCGCCGCCGGGGCCGGCTCCGGCGCCAGCCGCAGGCCCTGCTGGGCCAGCACCTGCAGCGACGACACCGGGACCACCGGGCAATCCAGGGCGAACGCCAGGCCCTGCGCCACGCCCAGCCCCAGCCGCACCCCGGTGAAGGCCCCCGGACCGCGTCCCACCGCCACCGCATCCAGCGAATGGCGGTCGACCCCGGCCTCCGCCAGCAGGGTCTCGACCTGCCCCAGGATCAGGTCACCGTGACGCTGCGGTGCCCGCTCCGACAGCGAGTACAGTTCGCCGTCCACCCACAGGGCGGCGGAACAGCGTTCGGTGGCGGTGTCGATGGCGATCAGGCGCATGCGTGGCGCTCCCGGGCCTGTTGCAGAAAGTCCAGCGCCGCCCGCGGGCGGGTCGCCTCGTGGAATGGCGGCAGACTGTTGAGAAAGCGCTTGCCGTAGGGCTTGCCGTCGATGCGTGGGTCGCACAGCGCGAGGATGCCGGTGTCCGAGCCGTCGCGGATCAGACGGCCGGCGCCCTGCTTCAGCGCCAGCACCGCCTGCGGCAGACTGAACTCCATGAACGGGTGCCGACCCTCGGCTTCCAGCGCTGCGGCGCGGGCCTGCAGCACGGGATCGTTGGGCGCGGCGAACGGCAGGCGGTCGATCACCACCACCGACAGCCCGGTCCCGCGGATGTCGACGCCTTCCCAGAAGCTGTGCGCGCCCAGCAGCCAGGGCCGTTCGGCCGCGCGGAAACGCTCCAGCAGCTCGCCACGCGACTGCTCCCCCTGCACCAGCAGTTCACGGTCCTCCGGCAGATGCTCGCGCAGCAGGGTCGCGGCCTCCTGCAACGCGCGATGGCTGGTGAACAGGAAAAATCCGCCGCCCGGTCCGTCCTTCAACAGCGGCCAGGCCCAGCGCAGGCAGGCGCGGGTGTAATCCGGCGCGTTGGGGTCCGGCAGCGGCGGATCCGGGCGCAGCAGACAGGCCTGACGGGCAAAGTCGAACGGGCTGTCCAGACGCGCGGTAGCGACGTCTCCGGGCAGCCCCAGGCGGCGCGCCGCGTGGGTAAAGTCCTCGCCCACCGCCAGGGTCGCCGAGGTGAAGACCCAGGCGGCCGGGCGCGCCGCGCGGCGCTGCGCCAGGGGTCGCGCGGCATCCAGCGGGGTGCGATGCAGGGTCAGGCTCTGACGGAAACGCTCCAGCCAGGCGACCGTGTCTTCGGTATCCTCGCGCCACGCCGACAGTCGCTCGCGCAGCAGCTCGCAGCGCGCACGCAGCTGTTCCAGCCCGGGCGCCCGCGGCGCCGCGACCTGGAGGGCATCGTGCAGCCAGCGCAGCGCGTCGTCCAGGGCGTCCAGCTTCGGCCCCAGCGCCCCGTCGGGGTCGGCATCCTCCAGACCGGCGCGCCCTTCGTGCCCCTCGGTCACCTCGAGCAGACCGCCGGCCGCGGCCTCCACCTCGCCCACGCGCTGGCGCATGTCGGTCATCTCCGGGGCATGCTGCTCCTGCTCGCGGCGCGTGTCGCGCGCCAGTTCGCGCAGGGCCCGCGTGCTGAGGGCCACGCCGAAGAACGCCCCGGCGATCTCCGGCAGCTGATGCGCCTCGTCCACGATCACCGCGTCGACCTCCGGCAGCAGCTCGGCGAAGCCCTCTTCCTTCAGTGCCATGTCGGCCAGCAGCAGGTGATGGTTGACCACGATGACATCCGCCTCCTGCGCCCGGCGCCGCGCGCGCACCACGAAGCAGTCGTCCAGATGCGGGCATTCATTGCCCAGGCAGTTGTCCACCGTCGAGGTCACCTGCGGCCATAGCGGCGAATCCTCGGCCAGCAGGCCGGACTGGCTGAGATCCCCGCTGTCGTCGGTGCGCGCCATGGCCTGCAGCTCCTGCAGGGTATGCAGACGCTCGACCCGCGCGCCGGCGCCGGTGGCTCCGGCGGCATCCGCTTCCGCGACCTCCAGCCGGTAGTGGCACAGGTAGTTCGAGCGCCCCTTGAGCAGCGCGGTCTTTGGCTGATACCCCAGCGCTCCGCAGACCACCGGAAGGTCCCGATGGTAGAGCTGGTCCTGCAGGGTTTTGGTGCCGGTGGAGATCAGCGCCCGCTTGCGCCGCTGCAGGACCGGGACCAGATAGGCATAGGTCTTGCCGACCCCGGTGGCGGCCTCCACCAGCAGGGCCGATGGCGCGGTGGCCACGCCTTCCTCCACCGCCGCGGCCATCGCCTGCTGGGGTTCGCGCGGCCGGAACCCGGGGACCGCCTCGGCAATATCGCCGCCCGGGCTCAGGGCCCGCACGGCCGGCGAAGCGGCGGACTCAGACACGTTCGCCCCCGAGCGCGCGCAGGGCTTCGCGCGCCTCGCGCGCGCCCTCCGTATCGTCCCGGCCCTCGCGGGCCTGCAGGATCACGGTCCAGTTCTCCCGTTGCAGGTCACGGTCGTTCCCGGCCATGCCCAGCGAACGCTGCGCCAGCCGCTCGGCCTGATCGAAGTTACGCTGTTCCAGTCGCACCACAGCCAGGCGCTGCCACAGCCGGGCATCCCGCGGCGCGATGCGCAGGGCCCGCTCCAGCAACTGGCCGGCGCGCGCCAGCTCGGCATCCGCGCGCGCCTGTTCGGCGCGCTGCGCCAGACCCGATGCTGCGCTGTCCACCCCGGCGGCCAGCTCCGGATCCTCGGCCGCCCCGGGCTCGACCTCCAGGACCTCGGGCTCGGGCACATCGGTCGCGGGTTCCTCCGGCGCGGGACGCGGCTCCGGGGTCGCGCAGCCGGCCAGGATCGCGAGCACGGCACAGCCGGCCAGCAGCCGCACGGCGCGCGGGGTGCGGTGCACGGAATGTTCGCCTTGTCGCAGCTTCATCATCATCGGATATACCCGCTCAATCCTGATTGCGGAACATGCGACCGAACCAGCCGGCGGCGTCGCCGTCCGCCTCGCCCTCGCACTCGGCCACCGCCTCCGGGGCCGAATTCTGCCAGAACGGCAGCCGCCTGACGCGTTCGCAGGCGTGATCTTCGTCCACGATCCGTGCCCCGGAGTCGAGGTCGATCTCGTGATATTCGATGGAAGGATGCCGACCCTCCTCGATCGATCCACCCGGCAGCTCCCCCATGATGCCGGCCCATACCGGAGCCGCCCCGGAACCACCGGTCAGGCCGGTCGCCCGATTGTCGTCCATGCCCAGCCAGACCACACCCACATGGCGATCGTCGTATCCGGCAAACCAGGCATCGCGAAAATCATTGGTGGTCCCGGTCTTGCCCGCCAGGCGGCGCTGCGGCAGGCGCTGACCAATCACCCGACCGGTGCCGTCCACCGTCACGTCATGCAGGGCCTCGCCGAGCAGACGAATGGCCCCGTCCGGCACCGCGCCGCGCAGTTCCAGCCCGTAGTGCGACAGGACCTCGTCGTCGGCATCCAGGACGTCGCGGATGGCGCGCGTGCCCGTGGCGTAACCGCCGCTGGCCAGCCCCTGATAAAGCCCCGCCACCTGCAGCGGGGACAGCTCCAGTGCGCCCAGCGCCAGCGACGGGTTGGGGGCCGGGGTGGCCTGCAGCCCGAAGGTCTGCAGAATTTCCACCAGCTGGGAGACTCCCATGCGATCGGCCAGGCGCACCGTGGGCACGTTGTAGGACTGTACCAGGGCCTCCCAGGCCGTGACCTCGCCACGGTGTTCGCGGTCGAAATTGCGCGGGGTCCAGGGTTCCCCGTGCGCCAGCTGCAGGGTCACCGGCCGGTCCTCCAGCAGGCTCGCCAGGGTATAGCGCCGGGGGTTGGTCAGCGCCGCGAGGTAGACGAACGGCTTGACCAGCGAACCGATCTGGCGGCGCGCCTCCACCGCGCGGTTGAACCCCGGATACGCCGGGTTGCGGTCCCCGACCAGCGCCAGCACCTCGCCGGAGCGCGCGTCGGTCACCACCGCGGCGGCCTGCAGCTCCTCCGCATGTTCGCCCGCCCGCGGGGCCACCGCCGCCACCTCTTCGCGCACGCGCTCCTCCACCGCCAGCTGGATCACCGGATCCAGCGAGGTAAAGATGCGCAGCCCGTCGGAGCGCAGGTCTTCGTCAGCGTATTCGGCGCGCAGCTCGCGGCGCACCAGATCGAGGAATGCGGGGAAGCGGCTGCCGCCGGGCATCGCCGGCGAGACATCCAGCGGCATGCCGCGGGCCGTCGCCACGGTGTCCGCGTCCGCCAGCCCCGTCTCGTGCATCGCGTTCAGCACGCGGTCGCGCCGCGCCCGGGCCCGCTCCGGATGGCGGCGCGGGTCGTAGTAGCTGGCTCCGCGCGCCAGCCCCACCAGCAGGGCGAGCTGGTCCAGGCGCAGTTCGTTCAGCGGACGCTGGTAATAGAACCGGGCCGCCTGCCCGAAACCATGGATGGCACGTTCGCCGGCCTGCCCAAGAAACACCTCGTTGATATAAGCTTCGAGGATGGCTTCCTTGGAGTAGCGATGCTCCAGGATCAGGGCCATCACCGCCTCGTTCAGCTTGCGCGACAGGGTCTGTTCGCGGGTGAGGTAGAAGTTCTTGACCAGCTGCTGGGTCAGCGTACTGCCTCCCTGCACCGTGCGGCCGGCGCGCAGATTGGCCCAGGCCGCCCGGGCGATACCGGCCGGGTCCACCCCGCGATGTGACATGAAACGCCGGTCCTCGATCGCGATCAGGGCACCGATCAGCGCCGGCGGGACCTCGTCAAGATCCACCACCACGCGGTCTTCACCGTGCGTCGGGTAAATGCTGCCGATCAGCAGCGGCTCCACCCGCATCAGGTCGACCGCCGCGCCCGTGTCGCGATCCGTGATCGAGCGTACATGGCCACGGTCCATCTGCACCCGCACCGAACGCGCCGGCTCGGGCCCGTCGCCAAAAGTGAACGGGCGCGTGGTCAGGCCCACCGTGCCGTCGTTGACCTCGTATTCCCCGGCCCGGGCGCCCTGGCCGCTGCGCTGATAATTCAGCGCCTCCAGCTCCGTCACCAGGCGCTCACGGTCCAGGCGCCGACCGGGATACAGCTCCAGCGGCCGTGCATACACCCGCGCCGGCAGGGCCCAGCGCTGACCTTCGAACTGGGCGCGGATCTCGCGATCCAGGTTCTGCACATACAGCACACCCACGCCGGCACCGGCCAGCAGCAGACCGAGCAGGGTCCAGGTGCCGGCACGCAGCACGCGACGCAGCCGGCCGCCGGCGGGGCGGCGCTTGCGCGAAGATCGGGAGCGGGAGGAACGCGGCATGGCTCTCGCGGTCTGCAACAGGGACGGGTGAACACGGGCATCTCGCCCGCAACTCGCGCAATGATAACCTGACCCGGGGCAACATTGATGGAGGCCGCATGACCGCGCTGGACGAGCAGCACCGCATTCTCACCCGACTGATCGAGAGCGGGGCGTTCCCCGATGGCGGTCCGGCCGAACGGATCCGGCGCATCGAAACGCACATCTCCACGGTGATCCTGGCCGGGGACTGGGCGTGGAAATTCAAGAAGCCGCTGGACCTGGGCTTCCTCGACTTTTCCACCCTGCAGGCGCGCCGCCATTTCTGCGAGACGGAGCTCGAGATCAACCGCCGGCTGGCGCCGGAGATCTACCACGAGGTCGTCAGCATCAATGGCGATCCCGAACACCCGGTGATCAACGGGACCGGCGAAATACAGGAATACGCGGTACGCATGCGCCGCTTCGACCGCGACCGCCAGCTCGACCGGCTGCTGGAGCGCGGCGCCCTGCCACCCGAGGCGATGGACGAGCTGGGCCGCTACATCGCCCGCTTCCACGAGAGCGTGGAACGCACCGGCCCGGAATCCGCCCACGGCACCCCCGAGGCCGAGGCCGCGCCGATGCGCGAAAACTTCCCCAGTCTGTTCGAATCCGCCCAGCAGCCCAGTGAACGCGAGCGGCTGCAGCGCCTGCAGACCTGGACCGAAAAGGAGCTGGACCGCCTGCGCCCGCTAATGCAGGCGCGCCATGACGGCGGCCACGTCCGCCACTGCCACGGCGATCTGCATCTGGGCAACATGGTCTACATCAAAGCCGGGGACGAAGCCGGCGGCGAGCGCCCGGTGGCCTTCGATGCGATCGAGTTCGACCCGGAGCTGCGCTGGATCGATGTCATTTCCGAAATCGCCTTCACCACCATGGACCTGCTGGCCCGCGAGCACCCGGCGCATGCCTGGCGGCTGCTGAACGCCTGGCTGGAAGAACGCGAGGATTTCGACGGACTGGCCCTGCTGCCGCTGTACCAGGTCTACCGTGCGCTGGTGCGGGCCAAGGTCCAGGGCATCCATGCCGCCGAACCCAGCCTGCCCTCGGACGAGAAGGCCGCCCACCAGGCCGAGATGGGGCGTTACCTGGCGCTGGCGGAACGCCTGACCGAACCGCAGCAGCCCCGCCTGGTCCTGATGCACGGAGTGTCAGGGTCGGGCAAGACCGTGATCAGCACCCGCGTCCTCCAGGCCCTGGGCGCGGTGCGCCTGCGCAGCGACGTCGAACGCAAACGCATGACCGATGCCGTCTCCTACAGCGAAGATGCCCGCGCGCGGATCTACGACCACCTGCTGGAACGTGCCGGGGAACTGCTGGAGCTGGAACATACCGTCATAGTCGACGCGACCTTTCTCGAACGCGGCCAGCGCGAGCCGTTCCGCGAGCTCGCCGCGCGCATGGAGGCCGGCTTTGCGGTCGTCGCCTGCCACGCCGACGAAAACCTGCTGCGCGAACGCCTGGAGGCCCGCGCCGCGCAGGGCCGCGATGCGTCGGACGCCGACGTGGAGGTCATGCAGCAGCAGCGCCCGCGCCAGGAATGGCCCGGCGCCGACGAGCATGCCGTGGAAGCAGGCCCCGCGCAGCCCCTGGATGTCGAGCTCCTGGCAAAGCGGCTGGAACGACCGGCGTGACGGCAGTCAGGTCATTTGACGTACAATGGCGGGACCATCGGTCATCCGCGAGCCACACAGGAGCCACCTCATGTCCGGATTCCGCAACAAGACCCGCCAGGCTGCCCGCCGTGTCACCGCCGGATTGCCCGCGCTGGCCATGACGGCCGCGCTGGCCTTCCCCCTGCCCGCCCTGGCCTACGAGGTCGTCGAGGAGAGCGACGAGCGCGTGATCTACAGCGTCGAAGGGGACTTCGACCACTACTTCGAGATGGTCGAGTTCGCCATCGAAACGGAGGGGCTGGTGATCAACAACGTCGGCCACATCGCCGACATGCTGGACCGCACCGCCGGCCAGGAATCGGGCGAGGGCATCTACCTGAACGGCCGCTCGGTGGATTTCTGCTCGGCCACCTATTCGCGCGCGACCATGGAAGCAGACCCGCACAACATCACGTTCTGCCCCTACGTCATCGCCATCTACGAACTGTCCGCGGAACCGGGCACGATCTACATGAGCTATCAGCGCGTGCCGCAGATCGGCGACGAGGCCTCGCAGGAGTCCCTCGGCGACGTCAACGAACTGGTGGACCGGATCGTTACCGAAGCCCTGATGTTCTGAGCCGGCCGGATCAGCCCGGCCGGACGGAGGCCAGTGCCGCCACCCGGCCGGGCGCCCGCAGCCAGGCTTCGGCCCGGTCCACGGGCAGCCCCGGGCTGTACAGGAACCCCTGGCCGATATCACAGCCGTGGGCGTTCAGCCACGCCGCCTGGGCCGCCGTCTCGACGCCCTCGGCGATCACCTCCAGATGCAGATTGCGCGCCATCGCTATGATGGTCGCAGCAATCCAGCGCCCCCGACCCTCGCGGTCCACCTGATCCACGAAACTCCGGTCGATCTTGAGCACGTCCAGCGGGAAGTCCTGCAGGGCCGCCAGAGACGAATAGCCGGTGCCGAAGTCGTCGATCGCCAGGCGCACGCCCAGCGACTTCAATCCCTTGAGCCGGGAAACGGCCCGATCACCCTGGCTCATGATGGCGGTTTCGGTCACCTCCAGTTCCAGCTGTTCCGCCGGGAAACCCGTCTCCGCCAGGATCTCGCCGACCCGGCGCACGAGCCGGGTACTGCGCAGCTGCACGGGCGACAGGTTCACCGCCACCACCAGGTCGCCGCGCACCTCCCGCAGCAGCCGCACGCCCTGTCTGCAGGCCTCGCGCAGCACCTGTTCACCCAGGGGAACGATCAGGCCCGTCGCCTCGGCGACCGGGATGAAGCGATCGGGCGTGATGCTCTCGCCCTGCAGGGTCTCCCAGCGCGCCAGGCACTCCACGCCGGTGGGCACGCCGTCGCTCAGCCGCACCTGCGGTTGAAAATGCACCTGCAGCTCCCCGGTCCCGCTCGACAGCGCCCCGCGCAAGTGGCTTTCCAGTTCCAGCCGCTCACTGGCCGCCCGCGTCAGCTCCGCCTCGTAGAAGCTCCAGGTCTCGCGTCCGTTTTCCTTGGAATGGAACATGGCCGCGTCGGCGTGCTGGATCAGCGTGGTGGCCGTATCGCCATCCTCGGGGAAACGCGCAATACCGATGGAGGCGTTGAGATGCACGCTGCGCCCGCTGTCCAGCAGCACCGGCGTATCCAGAGCCGCCAGCAACTCGCGCGCCACTTCGCCCAGCGATCCGCTATCCCCGGCACGCTGACTGACCACCATGAATTCATCGCCACCCAGCCGGCCAAGGATATCGGGCGGGCGCACCGACTCTGCCAGACGGCGGGCGATGTCCACCAGCACCTCGTCACCGGCCGGATGGCCCAGGCTGTCGTTCACGTCCTTGAAGCGATCCAGGTCCAGGCTCAGCACGCCCAGCCCGCGGCTCTCCGCGCGCGCCTCTTCCACCGCGTGCGACAGCAGCGAATGCAGCCGCGTCCGGTTGGGCAGGTCGGTCAGCGGATCGTGTTCGGCCAGATAGTTGAGCTCGCTCTCGGAGCGCTTCAGCTCGGTCATGTCGGTGATGGTGCCGGCGTAGCAGATAGGCTGCCCGCTCTCGTCGACGACCACCGAGAGACTCAGCCATTCGGGATACACCGTGCCGTTCCGGCGGCGGTTCCACAGCTCGCCGGACCAGTAACCGGTACGCTCCAGCTCCTGCCACATGGCGCGATAGAAATCGGCGTCGTGGTAGCCCGACTGCAGGATGCGCGGATTCTGTCCCAGCACCTCGGACTCGGGATAGCCGGTGATCTCGGTGAACGCCGGATTCACCGCGATGATGCGCGAGGACAGGTCGGTGATGACGACGCCGTCCCGGGTGCTGCGAAACACCGCCTCCAGCCGGCGCAGGCCCACCACGGTCTCGCGCCGCGCCAGCGCGGCCCCCAGGCTGCTGGCAAAGATGCGCGCCACGCTCACGTCGGTGGCGCTCCAGTTGCGTGCGCGCACCACCGCGTCCACTCCCACGAACCCGCGATACTCCCCTTCCAGGAACACCGGGGCCAGCAGCAGCGACTGCAGCCCCTGATTCTGCAGCAGCTCCTGTTCCTCCACGGGGAACTCCGCCTGGGTGCCGGCGACCACTTCGCCGTCCTGCAGGTACTCGGACCAGCGCGCGGGCAGACTGTCCAGCGAAAGGTTGCGCAGGGCGGGCGGTCGCACCGGCGCGGCCGGGTCGCCGCGCAACCAGTAATGGCGGTGCGTCTCGCGATTCGCCCGGCCCGGCCCCTCCGCAGCCATGACCACGACCCAGGCGCGGTCCGCAGCGAGGGTCTCGCCCAGCCGGCCCAGGAGGGAATTCATGACCCGATCCGGGGACTCCGCCTGCAGCAACGCCAGCGTCATGCGCGCCGAACTCTGCAGGGCCCGATCGCGCTGATCCAGTGCCTGCGCCGCGTGCAGCTTCTGCACCGCCAGACCGGCCAGCTGGGTGAACTCGTCGATCAGCCCCCGTTCTTCGTCGCGCGGCTCGCGCGCCTCGTTCAGGTAGGTTGCCAGCGTGCCAAGCACGTGCCCGTCGTCATCAAAGAACGGAAACGACCAGCAGGCCTGCAGCCCCGCGGACTCCATCGGTGCCTGCAGCCCGTCCCACCAGGGATGGGCGGCGACCTCCGCCACCACCACCGGCTCGCCACGAAAGGCCGCGGTGCCACAGGAGCCGACACCCTCCCCCGCAGGCACGGGGCTGTGCAGCCAGGGCAGCGATCCCGGCAGGGACGGAGCCGCCACGCACTCCAGCATGCCGGTTTCGCGGTCGTGCAGCATGATGGAGGCCGAGAGCTCCGGCAGCAGCAGCTCCAGCTCCTGGATCACGTCGGCCAGGAAGCCCGGATCCCGCGTCCCGGTGGCCAGACGGTCCAGCACCCGCGCCCGCACCGCCGCCAGACGCTGGTCCCGCACGCGCCGGGTCACGTCCACCAGACTGCCGGAAAACCCCGCAGGACGGCCCTCGGCATCGGTCTCGGAACGCCCCTGCAGCTCCATCCAGTGCAGACCGCCCCAACGGGTCACAACCCCGATCGTCGCCTCCTCCCCGGTGCTTGCGGCCGCAAACTCCCCCCGCAGCAAGGCCGCCACCGCCTCCCGGTCCCCGGTATCGACAAACTCGGTCAGCGGACGTCCCAGGGCGTCCTCCACCGAGCGACCGGTCATCCGGGTCCAGGCGGGATTGAGAAACGTAAGGCAGCCTCCGGCATCGGTCTGGAAGATGATGTCACCGGCGCTGTCGATCACCTGCCGGTAGCGATGCTCGCTCGCGGCCAGGGCCGCCTGTTCGCGCCGCAGCCGCCCGCGGGCCACCACCTGATCGACCAGCACCGGCAGCCCCTTGAGATAACCCCCGCTCTTGAGCACGTAGTCGTCGACCCCGAGGCGCAGGGCCTGCGCGGCCAGTTCCTCGGTCCCCTGCCCGGTCACCAGGATCACGGGGATATCGAGACCCCGCTCCGCGCGTATGCGGCGCGCCAGCTCCAGACCATCCATCCCCGGAAGGCGATAATCCAGCAACAGGATGTCGGGGTACGATGCGTCGCCATCGAACCCCTCTTCCAGCCGCGAGAGGACCTCGTCCGCGGAGTCCACCACCTCCAGGCGCAGATGCGGCGCCGCACGGGCGAATTCCCGCCGCGTCAGGCTGACATCGAAGCCGTTGTGCTCGGCGTAGAGCACGTGCACCGTTTCCAGCTCCTCCGGCCGCCGGTGGCGACGCCCGAGGGCGTCCCGCACACGCGCCGGCAGGTGCTCCAGGTAGGTGTCGTTCTTCGGCAGATAGTCGTCGGCCCCGACGCGGAAGGCGGTCACCACGGTTTCCTGTTCGCCGTGGCCGGTCATCACGATGATCGCCTCCTCGCGCCCGGCCTCGCGCAGACGCGGGATCAGGTCCATGCCGTTGCCGTCCGGCAGCCGCAGGTCGAGCAGCACGCAATCGAAACGTGCCTCCTCCAGCGCAGCCCAGGCCTCGGCGAGCGACACGGCGGTCCGGATGTCCACCGGTTCTTCCCCCCGGCTCAAGGCCCGGCGCTGGAGATCGGCATCCGCCGGACTGTCTTCAACGAGCAGAATCTTCATGTCACGGGGACCTCCCTGGCCAACGGTTCAGGCCGGTGGCTGGTTCAACACGCACCAGTAGAGTTCAATCTGTTCGGCTACGTCCATGAATTTGTCGAAATCCACCGGTTTGACGATATAGGAATTCGCGCCGCATTCATAAGCGGTCCGGATGTCGACGTCGTCGGACGACGAGGTCAGCATCACCACCGGGATGTGCCCGCAGTCCGGATGCGCGCGCAGTGCCCGCAACACCTCCAGACCACTGATCCGCGGCAGCCGGATGTCCAGCAGGACCACCGCCGGCACCGGTTCCTCGCCCCGCGCCCAGCGTTCCAGCCCCGCCAGGGCCTCCTCCCCGTCGCGCGCCACCGTCAGCGGATTGGCCAGGCGGCGGCGACGGAAGGCATGGCGCAGCAGGTCCAGGTCAACCGGGCTGTCCTCGACCACGCAGATGGGCGGTGGCGAGCCCGGGTCACTCATTGGGACGCTCATTGCGGCAGCTCCACACGAAAGGTCGCGCCCTCGCCGGGGCGGCCCTCGGCCTCGACCCGGGCGTCCAGCCGGCGGGCCGCGCGACGCACCAGGGCCAGGCCCACGCCAGTGCCGGGGTAGTCCTCGGCGCGGTTGAGACGCTGGAAGATCTCGAACATGCGCTCCCGGAACGCCTCGTCGAAGCCGATCCCGTTGTCCTCCACCTCCAGACGCACCACCGACGTCCGCCGCTGAGCGGCGACCCGGACCCGGGGTTCGTCGCGACCGGCACTGAACTTGAAAGCGTTCTCCAGCAGGTTGCGCAGGATCAATCCCAGACCGTCGGGATCGGTCTCGACCTCCAGTTCTTCCGGCACGTCGATCGCGGTCGTCGCCGCCGCCGGGTATTCCGGCTCCAGGGCGCGCAGAGTCTCCGCCACCAGGTCACGCAGCCGGATCCGGCGCTGTTCCAGCGGTCGCCGCTCCATGCGCGAGTACGTCAGCAGGTCGCCGATCAGTTCGTTCATCTGCGCCACGCCCTGGCGGATATTGCGCACGAATTCGCGCCCCTCGTCGTCCAGACGCCCGGCATGTTCCGCCTCCAGCAGCTGGCTGTAGCCCTCGATCCCGCGCAGCGGCGCCTTGAGATCATGGGAAACCGCGTAGGAAAAGGATTCGAGCTCCTGGTTGGCGACCTGCAGTTCCGCCGTGCGCCGCTCGACCCGGCGTTCCAGATCGGCGTTGAACGCACGCAACTCCAGCTCGGCCTGGTGCAGTTCGGTGATGTCCAGCACCGTACCCTGCACCCGCCACGCGCCACCGGGGCTTTCACCCGGAAACGACGACGCGCGCTGAATGCCGAACCGCAGCCAGGTCTCCGGCCCGCGCCCCGGGTGTCGGCGTACGTGCAGGTACTGGCTTTGCGGGGAGGTACCGGCGGCCATGCCCCGCAAGGTCGCAGCCAGGCGTGGCCCGTCGGCGGACTCGGTGTCGAGGTCACGCTCCAGCAGCGTGGCCACGTCCGGTTCGGGGCCGTCGGGCGGGCGCCCCAGCAACCGGAAAAGCTGGTCCGACCACCAGAACCCGTTCACCGGATCGTATTCCCAGCTGCCCAGGCCCGCGTCGCGTTCGGCCCGTTCCAGCCGTTCCATCTGCTGCTGACGCTCCAGCTCCAGCCGCCGGCGTTCGGTGACGTCCAGCAGCACCCCGTGGATGCGCGTCACCCGGCCATCCGTGTCCCGGCTGAGCCAGGTCCGGTCCTCCACCCAGACCGTACCCAGCACGGGCAGCACCAGGCGGTAGAGCTGGGTATAGCGATCGGGGCCGTGTGCGAGGTGCATTTGCACCTCCTCGACGATGGACGGCAGATCATCGGGGTGAATCAGGCTGGCGTAATCCGGATCGCCCGCCAGCAGGGCCTCGCGATCCAGCCCCCAGTCCGCGGCATTGGGCGAGACGTAGGTGACCGGCCAGCCGTCACGGGCCTCCCATTCGATCGCCAGCACCGGCGAGTGATCGATGATGCGCGCGGCCCGACCCGCCTCCGCGGCCGCCCGGTCGCGGGCGGCCAGCGCGCGATGGATCAGCACGAACAGCAGCCCGGCGGTCACCACCACATAGGCCCAGCCCTTACCGGTCTGCAGCCGGGACAGCAGTGCCACGTCGTCCACCAGCGCCAGCAGCGCCCGGTCGGAAAACCCGATCCACATCAGGCCGAGCACCAGATAGATCAGGGTGATGCCCAGCGCCGTGATTGCGGCACCGCGGCGGATCCCGGGACTCGCGTCGCGTGTCATGCCCCCTCCTTTCTACGCGGTGCTTCCTTCCCCCAAGAATCCGCCGGACGGCCACAAGACGCAAGATCCGGCCGCGCCGCGGCGCGGAATGTTATTCTCTGACGTTTGCGAACAAGCCGAACGACACGCCATGTTCAAGAACCTGGAAAAAGCCCCGGCCGGCCGCCGCGAGCCGCTCGCCGACGTCCTCGACCGCGTCCGCTTCAACGCCGACGGGCTGGTGCCCGCCATCGCCCAGCAGACCGACAGCGGCGAGGTCCTGATGATGGCCTGGATGAACCGCGAGGCGCTGGAGGAGACCCTGCGCACCGGCCGGGTCTGCTACTGGTCGCGCTCGCGCGGGGCGCTGTGGCGCAAGGGCGAGTCCTCCGGTCAGGTCCAGCAGCTGCATTCCCTGCATCTGGACTGCGACGGCGACACCGTGCTGGCGAAGGTCGATCAGACCGGCCCCGCCTGCCACACCGGGCGGCGCAGCTGTTTCTATCTGCAGGTCGAAGGCGACGAGGTCGCCGTGACCAGCGACCCGCAGATCGACCCCGAAACCCTCTACGGCGCCTCCTGAAACCGCGACAAGGAACACCGACCATGGCCGACGCCAGCGCACCGCAGCTCGTCATCCACAACACCCTCGGGGGACAGCGCGAGCCCTTCGTTCCCGCCGACCCGCGACGGGTGACGATGTATGTCTGCGGTCCGACCGTGTACAACCGCGTGCACGTGGGCAACGGCCGCCCGGTGGTGGTGTTCGACGTGCTGTTCCGCGTGCTGCGCGCACTCTACGGCCCGGAGCACGTGGTCTACGCCCGCAACATCACCGACGTGGACGACAAGATCAACCAGGCCGCGCGCGAGAACGACGAACCCATCGCCGCGCTGACCGAACGCTTCACCCGGGCCTTCCACGAGGACATCGCGCGGCTCGGCACCCTGGAGCCGACCCTCGAGCCCCGTGCCACCGATCACGTGACCGAGATGATCGCCCTGATCGAGGACCTGCTCGCGCGCGGCCACGCCTACGCGGCGGACGGCCACGTGCTGTTCGACGTGACCTCTTACCCTGCCTACGGCGCCCTGTCCGGGCGCACCCTGGAGGCGATGCAGGCCGGGGCCCGGGTAGAGGTCGCCGATTACAAGCGCCATCCCGGCGACTTCGTGCTGTGGAAGCCCGCCGGCGCGGACGAACCCGGCTGGGACAGCCCCTGGGGCAACGGGCGCCCGGGCTGGCACCTGGAGTGCACCGCGATGATCCGCACCCATCTGGGCCGCAGCATCGACCTCCACGGCGGCGGCCACGATCTGGTGTTTCCGCACCACGAGAACGAGATCGCCCAGGGCTGCGCGGCCGAAGGCTGCGACGAACACGGCGGCCATTACGCGCGCTACTGGATGCACAACGGGCACGTGACCATCGAAGGCGAGAAGATGTCCAAGTCGCTGGGCAACTTCCGCCTGCTGCACGACCTGCTGCAGGTCTGGCCCGGCGAGGTCCTGCGCCTGGCGCTGCTGTCGCGCCATTATCGCGCGCCGCTGAACTTCTCCGAGGACACCCTGGAACAGAGCCGCAACGCGCTGGACGGCTTCTACCGTCTGCTGCGCGAACATGCCGGGGTCGTGGCCACCCCCGCCGATGCGGCGGACACCCCGGTCTTCACCGCATTGCTGGACGATCTCGACACCGCCGGGGCGCTCGCCGCCCTGCACCGCATTGCGGATGCCCTGCAGGCCGCCGACAGCGAGGACGAACGCGCCCGCCGCAAGGGCGAGCTGCTGGCCGCGGGCGAACTCCTGGGCCTGCTGCAGCAGGACCCGGAGGCCTGGTTCCGCGGCGACGTCGCCGATGATGCCGAGCTCGCCGCATGGGTGGAGGAACGCATCGCCGCGCGTGCCGAGGCGCGGCGCGCGCGGGATTTCGCCACCGCCGATGCGATCCGCGACGAGCTGACCGCCAGCGGCATCGAACTGGAGGACACGCCGGATGGCACCCGCTGGCAGCGCGCCTGAGCGGGCTGTCCGCAGCGCCACCCGGGCACGCGCCCGGCTGGCGCTGGTTCTCCTGATCGCGGTGGCCGCCGGTCTGCCCGCGATGGCCACCGCCCACCCGCATGCCTGGATCGACCTGCGTGTCACCCTCAACTTCGACGGCGACGGCCGGCTGGCCTCGATGCACCAGCTGTGGGTCATCGACCCGACCTACAGCCACATGCTGCTGGAGGAGATGACCCGCGACATGGACGGCGACGCCGGTATCGACTCGGTGCTGAAAAAGGTCGGCCCGCGCATGCTCGACAACCTCGCGGAATACGACCACTTCACCGAGTTCGAGGCGGGCGGCGAAACGCTGGACACCCCGCCCGCCGAGTCCCCCGAACTGCGTCTGGAGGACCGGCGCCTGCACCTGGGCTTCGAGATCCCGCTGGACCGGCACGACATCGGCGCCGAAGAGGATTTCACCTACCGCGTCTATGATCCCACCTACTGGATCGAGATCCGCCATGACCCCGGTGACGTGATCCAGGTGAACCGCGGCGACGGCTGCCGGGTCGAACTCGAGGAACCGCGCCCCGATCCACAACTGGTGCGTTATGCCGCCACCCTGGAACGCGAATCCCGCAGCCCGATCGAAGATCTCGGACGCCATTTCGCCGAGATTGCGCGCCTGGAATGTGAATGACATCGGGTTCTTCGCGCCATTGGAGCGTTATACAATAACGATATGATCCGACACGCCCTCTCTCGCAACCGCCGCCCGGGACGGCCCGCAGCGGTTCTGCTGCTCCTGCTCGGCATCCTGCTGCCCGCGCTCGCGCTGGCCGGCCACCCCCTCGGCGGCGGCCCGGAGCCCGACGCGGATGCCGATGCCACGGAACAGCCACCGCCCGCCGAAACGACGGGACCCGCCGATGCCCCGGACGCTCTTGCCGACGCCGGGCTCCCGGGAGGGAATGACGCCGGACCGCTGGAACGGCTGGTCGGCTGGGTCCTGCATACCCAGCGCCAGCTGCACCGCGAACTGACCCGGGGACTGCACGGGCTGCGCGACGCGCCATCGGCGCAGGCGGGCGCCCTGCTGATCCTCGTGAGCTTTCTCTACGGGGTCTTCCACGCCGCAGGACCCGGGCACGGCAAGGCGGTGATCACCACCTACCTGCTGACCCAGCCACAGAACCTGCGCCGCGGCATCGCCCTGTCGGCGGCGTCATCGCTCGCCCAGGGCGTCACGGCCATCCTGCTGGTCGGGCTGCTGGTCGGCCTGCTCGGCTGGCTGACACGCGAGACCCTGGGACAGGTCCGCCACCTGGAGATCGCCAGCTTCGCCCTGGTGGGACTGCTGGGCGTCTGGCTGATGGGGCGCGCCCTGCGGCAGGCCTGGCGGCGCCGGGCAGCCGCCGCGCACGGGCACGACCACGGACATGACCACGGGCATGACCACGAACATGACTGCGGCTGCGGCACCCCCCACCACGTCGACCCCGATCACAAGGGCACCTGGTGGGGCACCGTGCTGGCCGTGGGCATCCGCCCCTGCTCCGGCGCCGTGCTGATCATGGCAGTATCCGCGGCAGTCGGTCTGGTCTGGGCCGGCGTGGCGGCCGTGCTCGCGATGTCCGCGGGTACCGCCATCACGGTCTCCGTGCTGGCCATGCTCGCGGTCTACGCTCGCGACTGGACCCGGCGGCGTTTCACCGGCACCCGCGCCGCGCGCCTGGCCTGGATCGGGCCGGCCTTCGGCCTGACCGGCGGCGCGATCATCGCGGTGCTGGGCTTCAGCCTGGTGCTGGGGGCGGTGGCCGCGGGTCCGGCGATGCATCCGCTCGGCATGTAGGGCTCCCGCCCCGCGCTTGCCCCTGCCCCGCGCCGTCCTCTACTTTGCAGGGCAAGACCAGTCCAGCGAGACCGCGCATGTCCAACCCCCGGGTCCACCCCGCGACCATCCGTCCGGAAGACGCCCCCACCCTGCCGGCGCTGTTCCGCGCCCGCGTGGCCGCGACCCCCGATGCCCCGGCCTACCGCCAGTTCGACCCCGAACGCGAAGACTGGAGCTCCAGCAGCTGGGGCGAGATGGGCCGCACGGTCGACCGCTGGCAGGCTGCGCTGGCCACCGAGGGCCTGCGGCCGGGCGACCGCGTCGCCATCATGGTCGGCAACTCGCGCGAGTGGATCGCGGCCGACCTCTCCGCCATGGAGATGGGCCTGGTCACGGTCCCGCTGTACACCGATGACCGTCCCGAAAATGTCGGTTACATCATCGGCCAGACCCAGGCGCGCGCCCTGCTCATCGGCGACACGGTGCATGGCCGCCGCCTGCTGGAGCATCTGGAGAAGATGCCGTCGCTCAAGCGCGTGGTGCGCCTGAGCGACAGCGCGGGCACCTCGGGCGATCCGCGGGTCCTGCCACTGGAAGACTGGCTGCAGGGTGGCGACCCGGCCGCGATCCGCTATCCGGAACTGGACCCCGACGCCCTGGCGACCATCGTCTACACCTCCGGCACCACCGGACGTCCGAAGGGCGTGATGCTCTCGCACCGCAACATCCTGGAGAACGCCTGGGCCTCGTCCCTCACGGGCCCGCTCGGGCCGTCGGACCGGTTCCTGTCGTTCCTGCCGCTGTCGCACATGATGGAACGCACCGCCGGCTGTTACATGCCGATGATGGTTGGAGCCGAGGTGGCTTTCGCCCGCTCCATTCAGCTCCTCGGCGAAGACCTGCAGACCATCCGGCCGACGGTGCTGATCTCGGTGCCACGGATCTACGAACGCGTGCGCGGGCGGATCCGGGCCGGTCTCAGGCAGAAGTCGGCGCTCGGCCGCTGGCTGTTCGAGAAGACTGCCGCCGTGGGCTGGCGCCGGTTCGAACACCAGCAGGGCCGGGGTCGCTGGTCCCCCGCCTTCCTGCTGTGGCCACTGCTCGAGCGCGTGGTCGCGTGCAAGGTGCTGGACCGCCTCGGCGGCCAGGTCCGGTTCGCCGTCTGCGGCGGGGCACCGCTGCCGCCTCCGGTGGCGCAACTGTTCATCGGCCTGGGGCTGCCGGTGCTGCAGGGCTACGGCATGACCGAGGCCGGCCCGGTGGTCACGGTGAACACCCCGGATGACAACCTGCCGGCCTCCATCGGCAAGCCGCTGAAGGACGTCGAGGTACGCATCGGTGACAACCACGAGCTGCAGACCCGCTCGAACTGCGTGATGCTGGGCTACTGGAAGAACGAAGAGGCCACGCGCGAGACCATCGACGCCGACGGCTGGCTGCGCACCGGCGACCAGGCGCGCATCGACGACTCCGGCCATGTCTACATCACCGGCCGCATCAAGGACATCCTGGTACTGACCAACGGCGAGAAAGTACCGCCGGCGGACATGGAGATGGCCATCGGCCTCGACGGCCTGTTCGACCAGATCATGGTGGTGGGCGACGGGCAGCCGTTCCTCACCGCCCTGATGGTCCCCGAACCGGACGCCTGGCAGACCTTCGCCTCCGACCAGGGGATCGACCCGGCGACCGCGGGAGAACCACCGCGCAAGGTCGAGCGCGCCATCCTCGACCGCATCCACCACCAGCTGGAGGACTTCCCCGGCTACGCGCGCATCCGCCACGTGTACGTGATCCACGAACCGTGGAGCGTGGAGAACGGCATGATGACCCCGACCATGAAACTCAAGCGGCCGGTGATCCGGGAGCACTACCGCGAGGCGATCGAGACCATGTACAACGGCCGCGACCGCTGAAGGAAACGCTGATCAGGACGGTTCCCGGGATTCGCCGGCTTCCGCTGCGTCCCCCTCCCCGTCGCCGTCATCGTCGGCCTCGTCGGTCGCCAGTGACAGCCCGGCGTCGGTGGCCACGTCGGCCAGATCGCGGATCTCGTCCAGCGGCGGTAGCTGGTCCAGGGCCTGCAGTCCGAGGTCGTCGAGGAAGCTGCGGGTGGTGCCGTACAGCGCCGGCCGCCCCGGCAGCTCCTTGTGCCCCACCACGTAGATCCATTCCCGTTCCTGCAGCCCGCGCATGATCCCTGAACTGACCGCCACCCCGCGCACCGATTCGATCTCGGCGCGGGTGACCGGCTGGCGATAGGCGATGATCGCGAGGGTCTCCAGCAGCGCGCGCGACAGCCGCTGCGGGCGTTCCGGCCGCGCCGCGCGCACGCTGCCCGAGTACTGCGGCCGGACGCGGAAACGGTACCCGCCGGCCGAACGCACCAGTTCGATCGCGCGGTCGGCATAGCGCGTCTCCAGATGCGCCAGCGCCGCCTCCACCGACGCGCGGTCGACCTCGCCCGATTCCGCGCAGGCGGCGCGCAGATCGCGCAGGGATACGGGCTCGGTGGCGGCAAAAAGAACCGCCTCCAGGGTCAGCTCCAGCGCGTCGGGTGCCGGCGGCTCCGCCGCAGGCCCGGCGTGGTCGGGAACATCGTTGCTGGACATCGGCCCTCCCGGGCATGCCTGGACGAACCGCCGATTATAACGGTCGCGGCGCGCCCCGCATGCGCCGGAAGCGCAAATCGCGAAGCACTCTCCCCGTCATCGCGAGGGCCAAAGCCCTTATCCCGTCATTGCGAGGAGCCGAAGCTCTTACCCCGTCATTGCGAGGAGCCGAAGCTCTTACCCCGTCATTGCGAGGAGCCGAAGGCGACGCGGCAATCGCTCGAAATGGCCTGCACGCAGGAACAGGTGGCTGCGGATGGAGATCGCCACGTCGCTGCGCGACTCGCGATGACGAGGGGAGAGAGCTTCGCGACGCGCGGCTCACCGGGGCCTCACTGCGGCGGGCAGACACCGTCGCGACAGCGGGAACGCCAGCGCGAACGGGCGAACACGTTGTACACCCGGTCCATCAGCCAGACCACCGGCGGCAGCCGATGCAGCACCGCCCCCGCCACGCGGTAGTACGGCAGGTGCCGCCAGGTGGCGACGAAGGCGTAAGCCCCGCTCACCACCCGGCCGTGTTCATCCACCGCATGCATGCGCCGCATGGCGTCCTCCCACGCGATGCCGCGGGCTTCCAGCGCCGCGGCGTCCGCATGGATGTCCCGCCAGTCGATCCGGCCGGCCGTGTCCAGGCGCCGGTAGTGGCCGATCTCGCGGCGGCACAGCGGGCAACCGCCGTCAAAGAACACCACGGGCCGTTCGCGCGTGTCAGGCATGGCCGACGGGCCCGGTCATTTCATGGCGCGCCTCGGGCAGCGCCCGGAGTGCACGCTCCACCACATCGCGCGCGAGACCGCGGGTCATCTCGCCGTCGGCGGGGATCATTTCCGTGCGCACCGCCAGCGCCATCGCCAGCGCCTGCAACAGATCACCGTTGCAGGTGTCACCCAGCACCGCCACTTCGTGATCCACGGTGGTCAGCACGCGATCCAGCAACTGCTGCACGCGCACGGCCGAATCGGTCTCGGGATGCAGCGCGAACTCGAAGGTCAGCTGCTCCCCGCTTCCGCTGGTGTAGCGATACGGCAGGTATTCCATGGCTCGCCTCCTTGTTGTCTCTGATGGGCCGGAACGCGTCCGGCCGGCCTGTCGCGTGATCCGCGGCGAATGGCGATCTCCGTGATCCTTGGGCCGCGCGGAGGTCGCGGAGTTCGCCACAGCCGGACCTGTCCTGCGCTATTCTTGCTTCCGATGAAACGGTACTCCGGGTACAACCACCACGAAACCCCGATGGCGGAGGGGCGCCCGCGATGATGCTCCTGGGTCGACGTCGCCGCGCCCGGCCACCGGGGCCGCTGCACTACCTCTTGTGGCTGCTCGTCGCCCTGCTGGGGCTGGTGCTGGCCGCGGTGGTCGCGGTGCTGCTGTATTTCGCCCGGGTCGATCCACCTTACGGCATGGCGATGGTCACGGCCACCGACCGCGCGACCGCCTCCCGGCACCGCCCCCAGTGGCGCTCGCTGGACGAACTGCCGGACGCCGTGCTGCTGGCGGTGATCGCGTCCGAGGACCAGCGCTTCCCGCGGCACCGCGGATTCGACTGGTCGTCGGTGCGCCAGGCCCTGACCGACCACGCGCGCGGCGGACGCCTGCGCGGAGCCTCGACCATCACCCAGCAGACCGCCAAGAACCTGTTTCTCTGGCATGAGCGTTCCTGGCTGCGCAAGGCCCTGGAGGCGGGTCTGACCGTGGGCATGGAGGTGCTGTGGTCCAAGGAACGCATCCTGGAAGTCTATCTCAACCTGGCCCAGTGGGGAGCCGGCATCTACGGCATCGAAGCCGCCGCGCAGCACTATTTCGACGTCCCCGCCAGCGAACTGACGCCGCAGCAGGCCGCACGCCTGGCGGCCATCCTGCCGTCACCGGGAAGGCTCGACCCGGTCACTCCGGGCGAAGGTCTGGAGCGCCGCATCGCCTGGATCGAGGAACAGATGCGGGTGCTGGGCCCCGGCTGGCTGCGGCCCGTGCGCGAGCCCGGGCTTTAGCGGGACGCGCTGTAACCTTTACACTCGCAGGCCTTTCCTCCAACCCGTCCGAGGTTCCGCGTGCCCGCACGACTTCCCGTCCCGCATCGCCTCCTGGCCGTTCTCGTCTTCCTGCTGACCGCACTGACCCTGCTGGTCTCGGGCTCGGCGGTCGCGGACGAGACGCCGTCCTCCGCCGAAACACACGCCGCGCTGATCGAACTGCTGGAGGATCCCGAGGCACGCGACCGGCTGCTGGAAACCCTGCGGGCCAGCGACACCCCTGGGGATGAAGGCGCCGCGGACGCTGCACCGGAGAACGCCGACGAGGAAGCCGTGGCCCTGCCGCGGCGCATCGCCCGCATGACCCAGGGACTGGCCGAGGGGGCCGTCGCCGAGATCCGTACTCTGGGGACGGTCGTCGAGGACACCGCCGCACAGCTGCGGGCGATCGAACCGATAGCCTTCGGCATGGCAGTGACGGACCTCGCGCTCGTGATGGTTTTCACGCTGATCGTTTACTGGGTACTGCGCCGCGCCGTCTCGCCGATGTTCGGGGGGCTGAACCGCTGGGTCCTCAATGCCGCAGAACGGTACCGGCTGCTGCGCACCCTTCCCGGAGTCGGGCTGGCCGCGGTCATCGATTTCGTCGCCGTGGTTCTGGCCTGGATCGCGGGTTACGCGCTGGCGCTGTTCGTACTCGGCGAAACCGGCGCCATGGAGACCCGGCATTCGCTGTTCCTCAATGCGTTCCTGCTCATCGAGCTGGCGCGCGCCGCGCTGCGGCTGATCTTCGCGACCCGTTACCAGGGCCTGCGCCTGCTCCCCATGGAGGGCGAGGAAGCGGCCTACTGGAACGCCTGGCTGGCCCGCATCGTTTCCTATATCGGCTACGGCCTGCTGCTCCTGGTCCCGCTGACCAGCCTGCACATCTCGCTGGAGGCCGGACGCTCGCTGGGACTGCTGGTGATGCTGACCGCCTTCCTGTACGCCGCGACCATCATCCTGCAGAACCGCCAGCGGGTGCACGGCCGCCTGATGGTCCTGGCGAACCGTTCGTATTTCTCCTTCACCCGCATCACCACCGGCCTGCTGGCCCGTTTCTGGCACGTCCTGGCGCTGCTGTACTTCCTCGCCCTGACGGTGGTCAGCGTCGTGCGGCCCGAAGACGCACTGCCGTTCATGGCCACGGCCACCCTGCAGACTCTGATCGCCGCGTTCGTCGGCTTCTTCGTGGCGACCCTTCTGACCCAGATCATCGGGCGCAGAATCGCCCTTCCCGAAGAAACGCGGGAAAAGTTCCCGCTGCTGGAAACGCGCCTGAATGCCTACGTACCGAAGGCACTCAAGACCATGCGCCTGGTGATCCTGCTGATCGTGCTCGCGGTCATCGCCGACGGCTGGGGCGCCTTCAACCTGTTCGACTGGGTGCGTTCGGGTGCGGGCACGCTGATCCTGGGCACCGCCATCTCCGTCGCCCTGATCCTGCTCGGTGCGGCACTGGTGTGGCTGGTGTTCGCCAGCTGGATCGAGCACCGCCTCAACCCCAATACCGGCAACGGCGAACCCACGGCGCGCGAGCAGACGCTGCTGACCATCTTCCGCAATGCGGTCGCCATCGCGCTGCTGGTGTTCACGCTGATGATCGTCCTCGCCGAGCTCGGCATGAACATCGGCCCGCTGCTGGCCGGCGCCGGCGTGCTCGGCCTGGCGATCGGCTTCGGCGCGCAAAAGCTGGTACAGGACATCATCACCGGGGTGTTCATCCAGCTGGAGAACGCCATCAACGTGGGCGACGTGATCACCGTCACCGGCATCACCGGCACGGTGGAGAAGCTCACCATCCGCTCCCTCGGGATGCGCGATCTTGCCGGAACCTACCACCTGATCCCGTTTTCCTCGGTGGATGCGGTCTCCAACTACATGCGCGAATACGCCTACCACGTGGGCGAGTACGGGGTGGCCTATCGCGAGGACATCGACGAGGTCATCGTCCGCCTGCGCGAGGCCTTCGAGGAGCTCAAGCAGGACCCGGAACAGGGCCCCAACGTACTCGACGAGATGGAGGTGCACGGAGTCACCGCGCTGGACGATTCCTCGGTCAACATCCGTATCCGGATCATGACCGCGCCCGGCACCCAGTTCGGCCTGGGGCGCGCGTTCAACCGCCTGGTCAAGCGCCACTTCGACGCCGCCGGCATCGAGATCCCGTTCCCGCACACCACGCTGTACTTCGGCGAGGACAAGGACGGCTCGGCGCCGGCCGCCAACCTTCGGGTACTGGAATCGCGGCGCGTGCCCGAAGCGGATACCGACGATACCGATTACTCGCGGGACCGCCGGGCACGCCCCAATCCGAAGCACAAGGGCGACTACGACGAGGTCGACGAGTGACCGGCCAGTAACCCGCCGGACAGTGTACGCCCCGCAGGCCGCCGGGGGTTCTTGGACCGGCGGGCCGCTCCGGCGAAGATCATGGCATGCGTCTGCTGATCCTGGTCATACCGCTGCTGCTGCTCGTCGCCTGGCTGCCCGGGTGGTGGGTCCGACGCACGATGGAGAAATATCACCGCCCGGAGGACCGCTACCGCTACAGCGGCGCGGCCATGGCGCGCGATCTGCTGCACCGCCACGGTCTGACCCATGTGGACGTGGAGACCACGAAAGACGGCGACCACTACGATCCCGGCGACCGCACGGTGCGGCTGTCGCAGGAGAACTATCACGGCCATTCGCTGACCGCGGTCACCGTGGCGGCCCACGAGGTCGGCCATGCGGTGCAGCACGCACGGGGCTACCGCCCGCTGCAGCTGCGCGGCACCCTGGTGGCCGCCACCCGTCACGCCCAGCGGCTGGGCGCGATCCTGATGATCGGCATCCCGATCATCACCCTGATCACCCGCCACCCGGCGCCGGGCATCCTGTTCTTCCTGGCCGGCGTGCTGTCGATGGGCATGGCGGCGCTGGTCCATTTCGTGACCCTGCCCACGGAACTGGACGCGAGTTTCCGTCGGGCGATGCCGATGCTGCGCGAGGGCGGCTACCTGCACGAACCGGATTACCGCCACGCAGAGCGTATCCTGCGCGCGGCCGCGTATACCTATCTCGCCCAGTCACTCGCCAGTCTGCTGAACATCGCCTCGTGGTTCCGCTACCTGCGGCGCTGATCGGGCGAGTCGCCCGCCAATGGAACGCAAGGGCCTCCTGCGCGGTCTCTCCACCACCGCCACAGCCGGCATCATGCCCCGTTGGCGGGCCGACACCCGGCCCTCGAGGCTGTTAAGCTGTGGTTCATCACTCGCCTTCAGAGTGGCAAGAGACATCCTTTCAGGAGAGCAGTACGATGCAGAAACATTCCCGGTCGATCATCGGCCTGACCGCCGCCGCGGTCCTCGCACTGGCCAGCGGCATGGCCCACGCCCAGGGCATGGGCCAGGGCATGGGCGGCCAGCAACAGCAGGGCGGCCCCCAGGTGGAGATGCAGGAACTCCAGCAGACCCTCGCGCAGACCCAGCAGCAGGCCATCGAAAACAACCCCGAGCTGGAGCGCAAGGGCGAGGAACTGGAAGAGCTGGTTCTCGACAAGATGGAAGCCGCCGGTTTTGAACCGCGTTCCGATCTGGACACCCTGGAATCCGCCGAGGAAGGCCTGCGTGATCCCGACCTGAGCGCGGAAGAACGCCAGCAGCTGATCCAGTCCGAAGACGTTCAGCAGGCGCAGCGCAACCTGCAGGAAGCCCAGCAGGCCGTGGCCGAGGATCCGGAGATCCTGGACGCCCAGGAATCCCTGCGGGAAGACCTGATGAGCGCCATGCGTGCGGAAAACGCCGACATTGACGATGTCATCGAGCGCATGGAAGCCCTGCAGCAGGAAATGATGCAGCAACAGCAGCCCGGGGGTGGCGGTGGCGCGCCCGGCATGGCGCCCCAGCAGTAGGAGCCTGCTCGCAGGCGAACTCGCAGGCAGCCAGCAAGGCCCGGTCCTCTCAGGACCGGGCCTTTTTCATTGCGGCCCGTGGGATTCCCCGCGGGGACCGCGAGCTCAGGAGTCGGGCGGAAGGCGCCCGTGCGCCTCGGCCAGTGCCCGCATCTCGCCGGCACGTTCCCCGGGCACCCACTCCCAGTCAAAACGCCAGTCCCAGTTACCCTCCACCGTCCCGGGCCGGTTCATCCGGTGCCCGGCATCCAGTTCCAGCACGTCCTGCATCGGCAGGATCGCGATACGCGCCGGCGAGGCGTACGCCGTGCGGATCAGTGGCCAGGGCATGGTATCGGCCGCATCTTCCGGCTCCCCCAGGACATTCAGCACGTGCAGCTGCATGGGTTCATCCAGTGACGCGAACCAGCCCACGGTGGTGTCGTTGTCATGCGTGCCGGTATACACGGCGCTCATCTCGTCATGATTCGCCGGCAGGTACGGGTTGGCCTCGCCGCCCTCGAACGCGAACTGCAGGATCCGCATACCCGGGAAGTCGAACCGTTCACGCAGCGCGGTGACCTCCGGCGTGATCACCCCCAGATCCTCGGCCAGCACCGGCAGGTACCCGAGTTCGTCGCCCAGCGCCTCGAAGAATGCCGCGCCCGGCCCCTCGAACCAGTAGCCCCGGATGGCATCCGGCTCCTCGGCCGGGATCGCCCAGCTCGACTCGAAACCACGGAAATGGTCGATGCGCAGGGCATCCACCGTCTCCAGCGCACGCCGAACGCGGCGAATCCACCAGGCATAGCCGGTCTCGGCCAGACGGTCCCAGCGGTATTGCGGATTGCCCCAGCGCTGTCCGGTCTCGGAGAAGTAATCCGGCGGGACCCCGGCGACCGTGCGCGGCTGCCCGCGCTCATCCAGATCGAACAGATCCCGGTGGCTCCAGACGTCCGCGGAGTCATGGGCGACGAAGATCGGCATATCCCCCAGCAGCAGCAGTCCACAGTCGTTCGCGTGGCGGTGCAGTGCGCGCCACTGATCGGCGAACGCGAACTGCACGAAGCGGACCTGCTCCAGCGCCTGCGCTTCTTCGCGGGCCACCCGCGCCAGGGCCTCCGGCTGGCGATCGCGCAGTTCCGGATCCCATTCCCACCAGGGGCGATCGTCGTGGCGCGCACGGATCACGCAGAACAGCGCGAAATCGTCCAGCCAGACCGGCCCCTGCTCCTCCAGAAAGACGCGGTACGCCGCATGCAGGGCATGCTCTTCCCGCGCCACCGCGGCACCGGCCCGTTCCAGGAGTTCCTCGACCGCCCGCCCGTCATCGACGATCCCGGTCGCCTCCGCCAGCCGCGCCGGATCGATCATCCGCGGATCACCGGCAAAGGCCGAGATGCTGGCGTAGGGAGAGCCGTCGCTCTGCACCGGGTGCAGCGGCAGGACCTGCCACAGGGTGAAACCCGCCGAGGCCGCCCAGTTGACGAACCGGAACGCCTCGTCGCCCAGGGTCCCCACCGAATGCGGGCCCGGCAGCGAGGTCGGGTGCAGCAGCACGCCGGCACGCCGGCGCTGCAGCAGCGGATTGGAATGCTGCGTTTCTTCCATCAATCAGTCCTGCCCTTTCCGCATGGTCCCTCCGGCAGCCGGATCGCCGCCGCCCACCGACAGCACCTCGTCCAGGGCCTCGGGCACCGCCAGTCCGGCCAGCTGGTACAGCCGCGCCAGGTGGCGCCGATAGAGCTGTTCGAAATCGCTCACCGAACCCGCCGGGTTGTAGGCCCCGAACCACCAGCACCAGTCGGACCCCTCGCAGATCGCGAGCTGTTCGCGCAGCTCCGGGGTATCCAGCGAAGGATCCGCCGCCACGGCAGCATCCACCGCGTTCCGGGCCTCGATCAGCCGGTCCCAGCCGCGGTTCTTGTCGGGATCGCCGATCCAGGTGGAAAACGTCCCGTAGACCCAGGAACCGGCAACCAAGGACGGGAGCTCGACAGGCGCCGCACCCCCGGAAGTCGTCGCATGGGCGCACACGTCGTCGAAGGTGCACAGGTTGAGCCGCTCGTGCTGCGCCAGGGCCTGGTACAACCCGCTGAGGAAATAGAAGCCGTTCTCGGGGTAGTACTCCCATGCGTTCTCGCCATCGAGGACCACCGAAACGACGCTGCCGGCCGGAGCAACCTCGGCGATGTTCCCGAGGTGATGCACGAAATCGGCCACCGCATCGTCAGCGTGCCAGTCCGCATAGCGAAAACCGATCGCGTCGGACAGCCCGTCATCGCGGAAATACAGGGCGATGTCGGTATCGCGCAGGCGGTACCCGCGATGCAGCCAGCCCTGCAGGTCGCGGGGCCCGTCTTCCTCGCCCTCGCCCTCCCCGTTGCCGTTGTCCTCCGCGTCCGGTGCGCTGCCGGCGGCTTCCAGGCTGTTGCCCAGCACACCCTGGCCGCTGGCCGTCCATCGCAGGCCGTATTCGTCCAGCAGGCGGATGGTGGCCTCGCTCAGGCTGCCCTCGGACGGCCAGCAGCCGGTCGGGCGCATGCCGAAGTGCTGCTCGAACACCTCCAGGCCCCGCTCGATGTGCCAGCGCACCCGGGCTTCCCCGTCCGGATACGCCGGTGCCTCCGGCAGTTCGGCCTCGGGCATGGCCTCACGGGCCGATGTCAGATCCTGCAGCAGCGGCATGATCGGATGCGCGTAAGGGGTGAACGACAGCTCCACCCGCCCCTGCTCGGCGAGCTTGCGATAGCGCGGGATGACGTTGTGCAGCTCGTCGCGCAGGATCTCCAGCAGGCGTCGACGCACCCCGGACTCGAAGCCGGATTCGGCCTTCAGCCAGCCCTGCAGTTCGGGCCGCGCGCGGCGCACGGTCTCGCCGGTCCAGGCCAGGTGATAGCAGGTGGCCAGGTCCTGGAAGAAGCGCCCGTCCAGATGCGCCAGCAGGAGGTCATCCTCCAGCGCCTGCCGACCGATTGCCGCCAGGCACGCGAACAGCGGGAACGGATCGATCATGCGCGGTGCATGGGCACGCAGGCAGGCGCGGATGATCTCGCGGCGCTGGTCCGGCTCCACCGGGACAATGTCCATATGCAGCATGTCCAGCACCGGATCCCCGACGGGCTCACAGGACTTCAGCGCCCGATCCACGCGTTCGGCATAGTCGGCGATCTGCTCCAGCAGGATGGGTGCGAAATTCACCACCGCCCGGGCCCGCGGGCAGGCCTCCAGATGAGCCGCCATGTCGGTGTAGTCCTTCAGGGCATGGAGATAGGTCCACGGCAGCACGTACTCCCTGCGCCCGCTGTCGAAGTACTGCGGCTGATGCATGTGCCAGCACAGGACCACGTCCAGCTTGTGCGGGACGCGGGCGAGGGCCTTCGAGGCGCGCTCAGCGGACATGGTGACGCGCCTGGCCGAGCATCTCCGGGGTCACCACACGCACGCCCCCGGGCGAGACGTAGTAATCGCGGGCATCGGCCTCGTCGTCCAGTCCGATCTCGGTCCCCGGCGGGATGCGGCAGGCCTTGTCGATCACTGCGTTGCGGATCACGGCGTTTTCGCCCACCTGCACGTCGGGCAGGATCACCGAGTTCTCCACCTCACCGCAGGCGCTGACCTCCACGCTGGAGAACAGCAGCGAATGCCGCACCCGGCTGCCGGAGATGATGCAGCCCCCGGAGACCATCGAGTCGATCGCCATGCCACGGCGATCATCGTCATCAAACACGAACTTGGCCGGCGGGAGCTGCTCCTGGTAGGTCCAGATCGGCCATTCGCTGTCGTACAGATTGAGTTCGGGGGTCACGCCGATGAGCTCCAGGTTGGCCTTCCAGTAGGAATCGATGGTGCCGACATCGCGCCAGTAACCCTGACGCTGGCCGGCCTCGTCGCGGAACGGATAGGCCATCACGCGGTGTTTCTCGATGATGCGGGGGATGATGTCCTTGCCGAAATCGTGGCTGGAGAAGGTGTCGTCGGCATCCTGAATGAGTTGCTCGAACAGGAAATCGCGGTTGAAGACGTAGATCCCCATGGAGGCCAGCGAATGGGTCTCGCTGCCCGGGATGGTCGCCGGATCGTCGGGTTTCTCCTCGAACGAGGTCACGCGCCCCTCGGCATCCACGCCCATCACACCGAACCCGGTGGCCTCCTCCTTCGGCACCTCCAGGCAACCCACGGTCATGTCGGCCCCGCTTTCCACGTGCTGGGCGATCATCTGTCCGTAGTCCATCTTGTAGATGTGATCGCCGGCGAGGATCAGCACATAACTGGGGGTGTGCTGCCGGATGATGTCGACGTTCTGGTAGACAGCGTCGGCAGTCCCCGAATACCAGGAGGTCTCGATGCGCTGCTGCGCCGGCAGCAGTTCGATGAATTCGCCGAACTCGCCGCGCAGGAAGCTCCAGCCGCGCTGGATGTGCTGGATCAGCGAATGCGCCTTGTACTGGGTCAGGATCGCCACCCGGCGGATCCCGGAATTGATGCAGTTGGACAGCGGGAAATCGATGATGCGGAACTTGCCGCCGAAGGGTACGGCGGGCTTGGCCCGCCACAGCGTCAGTTGCTTGAGTCGCGACCCGCGACCTCCGGCGAGCACCAATGCCAGGGTTTCCCGGGTCAGTCGGCTGACGAACCGTTGCGGCTGAGGGTTCATAGGCCCATCCTTGCAGAAAGCTGCTGGTTGCGGGTTTCCCCGCGGATTCCGTTGACCGGCTCCACTCTACGTGAACCGGATGCCTCGAGTATGACAACTGACCGGAACAATTGCATTACGGAAGTCGCGGATGAAATCCGCCGTCTGGCGCAGGCCCGTCTGCACGACGCACACACGGTCCTGGGGGCCCACGCCCTTAACCGCCAGACCACCTGCTATCGCGCCTGGTTCCCGCAGGCCGACGAGGTCTGGCTGGTCCCGGAGCCCGAGGCCCCCCCTGAGCCCATGGACACCACCGACACCCCCGGGCTGTTCGTCTGGAAGGGCGCCTCGCGCAAGCTGGCGGAGCATCCGGAGCTGCGCTGGCGTCCGGCCGGCCACAAGGAGATCGTCAGCGTCATCGACCCGTGGAGCTTTGCCCCCAACATCCCGGATTTCGATCGCCACCTGTTCGGCGAAGGCCGCCACTGGCACGCTCACCGCATGCTCGGCGCGCACTGCGAAACCCGCGACGGGATCGACGGCGTGCGTTTTGCCGTATGGGCGCCGGCGGCCGAGCGCGTCAGCGTGGTCGGCGACTTCAACCACTGGGACGGGCGCTGCCACCCGATGACCGTGCACGGTTCCAGCGGCATCTGGGAGCTGTTCATCCCCGGGGTGGGTCCGGAGACGCTCTACAAGTACGAGATCCGCAACCGTGACACCGGCGAGCTGCGCCTGAAGTCCGACCCCTACGCGGCCGCCTATCAGGTGCGTCCCGAGACCGCCTCCCGCGTTCTCGCCCGGAGCCGCTACACCTGGAACGATCGCGAATGGATGGACAACCGGGATCCCGAAGCCTGGAAACACCGGCCGATGAGCATCTACGAGGTGCATCTGGGCTCCTGGCAGCGCAGCCCCGACGGCGACTGGCCGAACTACGCCGAACTCGCCGAACGCCTGGTGCCGTATGCCCGCGACATGGGCTTCACCCACCTCGAGCTGCTGCCGGTCACCGAGCACCCGTTCGACGGCTCCTGGGGCTATCAGTCCACCGGCTTCTTCGCGCCCACCTCGCGTTTCGGCGACCCGGACGACTTCCGCCGCTTCGTTGACACCGCCCACCAGGCCGGTCTGGGGGTGATCCTCGACTGGGTGCCGGGGCATTTCCCGCGCGACGACTTCGCCCTCGCCCGCTTCGACGGCACCGCGCTGTACGAGCACGAGGACCCGCGCCTCGGCGAGCACCGCGAATGGGGCACGCTGATCTTCAACTACGGCCGTCCCGAGGTGCGCAACTTCCTGCTGTCATCGGCGCTGTGCTGGATCGAGGACTTCCACCTCGACGGCCTGCGGGTGGATGCGGTCGCCTCCATGCTCTATCTCGACTACAACCGCGAGGATCACGAGTGGATCCCCAACATCCACGGCGGCAACGAGAACCTGGAGGCGATCGAGTTCCTGCGCGACGTCAACGAGACCGTGCAGACCGGCCACCCCGGCGTGGTGATGATCGCCGAGGAATCCACCGCCTGGCCCGGCGTGAGCCGGCCGCCGTCGATGGGCGGGCTGGGCTTCACCATGAAGTGGAACATGGGCTGGATGCACGACACCCTGACGTATTTCGGCATGGACCCGATCCACCGGCGTTACCACCACAGTCAGCTCACGTTCGCGCAGATCTACGCCTATTCGGAGAACTTCCTGCTGCCCTTCTCGCACGACGAGGTCGTCCACGGCAAGCGCAGCCTGCGCGGGCGCATGCCCGGCAACGAGTGGGAGCAGCATGCCAACATGCGCCTGCTGTACGCCTGGCAGTGGCTGTACCCGGGCAAGAAATTGCTGTTCATGGGCCAGGAGTTCGGCCAGGGAACCGAGTGGTCGGAGGCCGGGGAACTGGACTGGTACGTGCTGCAGTACCCGCTGCATCAGGGCCTGCAGCAGCTGGTGAAGGACCTCAACCGGGTGTATCGCGAGCAGCCCGCGCTGTACGGTCGCGAGTTCGAGCCCGATGGCTTCGCCTGGCTGAATGCCGACGACGCCGACAATTCGGTGCTCAGCTTCGTGCGCCGTGACGTGGAGGGCCACGAACGCATCGTGATCCTCAACCTGACGCCGGTGGAACGCAGCGCCTACCCGATCCCGAGCCCGCGTTCCGGGACCTGGCGGGTCATGCTGAACACCGACTCGGAGTTCTACGGCGGTGCCTCGCGCGGCCCGCTGCAGTGCGAGGCCACGACCGAGGCGTATCACGGCCAGCCGGCCACCCTCCACGTGGACCTGCCGCCGCTGACCGCCCTGCTGCTGGAACCGACCGGAGGCTGAAGCCCCGGGCGCCGCCGGGGGCCCGGGCGAGAGGCGTCCGTCAGGACGCCATCCGCGCGCGAACTTCCGGCTGCGTCACCGGGTCGCCCAGCCGGGCCTCCATCGGCCCGGCCTCGCGGGTCAGGGCCCCGGACAGAGCGAAGCCCGCCAGGCGGCCGTCGGCATGGAAGTCCATCCGGCGGCCACCGGCATCACCCTCCACGAGTACCCACTCACCTGCGGCCGCATCCGCGGCCGACGGCGGGCAGACCTGCATCGGCACGCTGGTGGTCTTGACCTGCACGGTTCCGGCGTCCGGTTCATAGCGCGCCGTTCCCCCGGCCAGGCGATCCGCGATCACTTCCGCCTGGGCCCGCAGCGTACCCACGTAGGGGCGCAGGACGCCGTCGTATTCGGCGCAGTCCCCGAGGGCGCGAATCGCCGGATCGGAGGTCGCCAGCGTGGCGTCCACCCGGATGCCGCGCCCGCAGTCCAGGCCGGCCCCGACAGCCACGTCGATGTTCGGCCGCAAACCGAGGGCGGTAATCACGACGTCCGCTTCCAGGGTCTCGCCACCGGCCAGTTTCAGCCGGGACGCCACGGGACCTTCGCCCGGCGCCGGCACGGCATGCAGACAAGCCACCGAGGTCCCGGTGTACAGGGCGATCCCGCGCTGCGCCAGTGCAGCCGCCAGGTCATCCCCCAGCTCGGGCGGCGCGAGCCGCGCCAGCGGGCGCTCGGCCATCTCGATCAGATCCACCGAATAGCCACCGGCCGTCAGATCATCGGCCAGCTCGCTGCCGACCAGCCCCGCGCCCACGATCGCCACGCGGGCCCCGGGTTGCAGTTCCGCACGCAGCGCGCGGTAGTCATCCAGGGTGTTCACCACCCGCGGCGGGGGTCCGTCACCCGGGATGTCGAGCCGTATCGGGCTCGCGCCGGTCGCCAGCACCAGATCGCCGTAGGGAATGCCGCCGCGCGGGGTGATCAGGCGCCGGCGTTCACGGTCGATGTCCAGCAGGCGCACGTGCGGCAGCAGCTCGACGCCCAGGCGCGCGGCCCGCGCCATGCCGGATTCCTCCATCAGGTCGTCCGGGTCCACGCCGCGCGCACAGGCCGTGGAGATCCGCGGTTTGGTGTAATAATCGCCGCGATCCCCGGTCACCAGACGAATACTGCGCTCCGGGTCGCGGGCGCGCAGTTCCTCGGCCATCGCCCAGCCGGCCATGCCGCCGCCGACGACCACCACCGCATCCGGGTCATCCGCCAGCGGGGTGCGCCAGGCCTGCGCCGCTTGTGCCTCGACCGGGTCCTCGGCACGCGGCTGCAAACGGTCGAAATCGGCCTTGGTGACGTTGCAGTCCGGGCAGTACCAGTCGTCCGGGATGTCCTCGAACCGGGTCCCCGGTGGCAGACCCGAGTCCGGGTCGCCCTTCGCCTCGTCGTAGATGTAGCCGCACACGCGGCAGATGTAGCGTCGATATTCGGTTTCGGCTTCAGCAGACATCACGCAACCTCCGGCAGACTGGCGACAATGGCCTCGCACAGCGGATCCAGTTCCTCGCCCAGGGCATCCAGGTCGGCGCTGCCCCAGGGGGCGAAGACCTCCGACGGGCGCCGCGCCGTTACATGCAGCTGCTCGCCGTCGCTCCAGACATGGATGCGCAGCGGGATGTCGATCCCCGCGGGCTTGCAGGCCTCCCACACGCGCAGGGCATAGCGCGGATGAAAGACCTCGAGGATACGGTCGACCGGGACCTCGGCCCCGATCATCGCGGCATTGGCCTGGCCGTTGATTTCTCCGGCCACGCGCAGTCCCTGCGCCTCCACGGCCTCCTTCAGGGCGGCCACGGCCGCTTCGGCATCGAGTTTGGTGGTGGTTTCCAGCATGATGTCTCCTCCGGGCGCCGGTCAGTGGGCGTGGATACGCGCCAGCTCCTTGCGCAGGTGCTTGATGGCGGGCGTAACGATGGCCACGAAATAGGATTCGCGCAGCTTGCGCTGGGCGGCCGCGCTGGACAGGTAACCGCGCGCCCCGCTGTGCAGCAGCGCCGACTGCGAGGCCCGCAGCGCCAGTTCCGAACCGGTCAGACGCATCTGCAGCACGTCGGCAAAGAAGGCGTCGCTGGTGTCGAAGGGATCGCGGGCCAGGGCATAGGTCGCCTGGCGTGCGTCTTCCAGGACCTCCTCCAGCTCGCCCGCCTGGTCATCGAGATAGCCGTTCACGTGCGACAGGGTCTCGTTGGCCTCGTGCATGGTGTTGATGCAGCCCTCGATCAGGCCCAGGCCCATGCCCATCTGCAGCAGCACGAAACCGGGACGGATGCGCTGGATGTACTCCGGCAGCGGATCCGCCAGCACGTGCTCGTCGGGCACGAACACCCGGTCGAAATGGCAACCGAAGGTGCGCGAGCCCTCCAGGGCGATGAACTCGGGGCACGGAGTCAGGCTGAAGCCGGGGTCGGCGCAGTTGATGACCGCCATCAGCGGACGCGGGTTGTCATCGGTGGTACGGAAGATCGCGCCGAAATAGTGGTCCTCGCCCAGATTCGACACCCACGGCAGCGCCCCGGACACCACGTAGCCGCCTTCCACACGCTCGGCCGAGAGCTTGAGCTCCTCGATACTGGCGAACCACTTCATCGGATTGGACAGCGCGGTGGCGCCGAACGCCTCGCCGCCGGCCAGCTTCGGCAGCACCTCGCGCTTGAGCGTGGAAGAATCGCTGTTCTCCACGTACCAGGCGCAGGCGTTCTGGCACCAGGCAACGAAGCCGGTGGTCATGCATTCGGCGGAGATCACCTCCTCGGCGCGAATCGCGGACACCAGGTCCGGGACCCCCGCGGGGTTCTGGCTGGCCAGATGGGCATTGAACGCACCCAGCTGACCCGCCTGATGCAGGAATTCCTCGGGGTAATGGCCGTCACGGTCGATGCGGACGGTGAGCGGGGCAAGCTGCCCCGCCACCAGGTCCCGCAGCCCGTCCTCGGCGTACACCGGTGCGGAGACCGGCGCCACCCCCGTTGCTTGTTCACGGGTCTCGAGCATTACGGGTCTCCTCGGCCTCAGGCCTTTTCCACGGCCACGTTGACCGGGTTGCGCATGGTGTTGGCGACCGGCGACCAGAAGTCGGCGTGCGCCACCAGTTCCTTCAGCTCTTCCTCGCTGGCATCGCCCTCGAGGTCGACCTTCACGCGGATGTCGGTGAAGCCCAGGCGCTTCGACTTGTCGGTGTCGCCCACGCCCCAGACCGCGGTCACGTTGATGTCGCCCTCCAGCGAGAGCTCCAGCTTGGTCAGGGTGATGCCGCGATCGATGGCGTTGGCATGCATCCCCACCGACAGGCAGGCTCCCAGGCTGGCCAGCGCGGCCTCCGAGGGATTGGGGGCGGTGTCGTCGCCCAGCAGATGCGGCGGCTCGTCGATCACGTGGGCATCCAGGTCGCGCACGTAGGTCAGGTTGCGGAACTTGCCCTCGCACACGGTGCGCGCCTTGAGGGTCACGACACTGTCGGGGTTGGACTTGCCCTTGTCGGCGAGCTTGTTCAGCCCGTCCTGGTCGATGGGATCCAGGGCATTCATGGAAATCGTGGTGGTGGCTTCTGCGGTCGACATGATCAGGTCTCCTGACGGTTGTTTGGTCACTGCCCGAACCTTTGTGGCCGGGTCGCCAGTCCCGTTGCAGAAGCCGTGCCATGTTGGCCCCGATGGCGCCATGCCGCGGTTTTCGGCCGATCGGCAGTCCATCCGGGGAGATTGCCCTGACCCGCAGTCGGACAAAGCGGACACTTTGTCCGCACTTTGCACCAACATTGTCGACACAATGCCCCGTTGCACCACGACGAAACGTCGGCCACCGCCATCCGGCACCACCGCCCGCGCCGGCCCGTGACCCCCGCCTGGTCCCCGCTGATCCGCGTCCTGCAGCCGTTTCACCCCCTCCGGAACCACCCCGTTTCGCGCCCGGTCCGCCGCCGTTCTGCATCTGGCACGCCTCTTGTAAGGGTTCCTGTGAGCGCGCCGTGAGAACCACGGCCCATCAACGTTCCCGGAAGAGGAGCATCGCCATGGGCGCAGCCATCTCCATCGACTACATCACGCATCACTATCCGAAACAGACGGACCCGACACTCCAGGACATCGAGCTGACCGTCAGCCCCGGCGAGACCATCGCCCTGATCGGGCAGAGCGGCTGCGGGAAATCCACCCTGCTGCACATGCTCGCGGGCCTGCTGATCCCCAGCGAGGGGGCGGTACGCATAAACGGCCACCAGGTCATCAAGCCCAGCCCGCGCTGGAACATGATGTTCCAGAAGCCCTCGCTCTACCCGTGGATGACCGTGCGCCGCAACGCCTCCCTCGGCCTGATCTTCCAGGGCCGTCAGGAAGGCATGAACAAGCGCGTCGACGCCCTGCTGGAGACGGTGGGCCTGGCCGAAAAGGCCGAGGTCAACGTGCAGTCGCTGTCCGGTGGCCAGCAGCAGCGCGTGGCCCTGGCGCGCAGCCTGGCAACCGACCCGGAACTCCTGCTGCTGGACGAGCCGTTTTCCGCCCTGGATGCGTTCACCAAGACCGAGCTCCAGGACGAGGTCGTGCGGCTGTCGCGCGATCGCGGCATCACCGTGGTGTTCGTGACCCATGACATCGAAGAAGCCGTCGCCATGGCCGATCGCGTGGTCGTGATGGGTTCCAACCCGGGCACGCTGCAGCACCAGCTCAAGGTGGACCTGCCGCATCCACGCGACCGCACCAGCCCCGGATTTACCGAACTGAAGGCCGAGCTGATGGAGTTCTTTGGCGCGACACGCCACCCGGCTTCGCGCCCCGAACCGACCGATGACACGTCGTCATCCGCCGAAGCCCCCGAAGCCGACGATCCCGCCGCATCCGGATCCGCCCCCGCCCGTCGCGCAATTCGCGCGGCCTGAACCGTCCCTAGCCCGTTACCCGAGAGGAACATCACCATGTGCAACTGCGACAACCACCACGACATCGACGCGGAACTCGACCGCATCCTTGGCGGCAGCCTGTCCCGCCGCACCTTCCTGCGCTCGGCGGCGGCCGGCTCGCTGGTCGCCGGCGCCGGCCTGACCGCCCCGGGCTCGCTGCTCGCCCAGCAACCCGACCTGGGTGGCGTCGACCCCGAAGTGGACGACTTCGACGGCGTCGTGCGCATCGGCTACATCCCCATCACCGATGCCGCGGCCCTGCTGGTCGCGCATTCCGAGGGCTATTTCGAGGACGAGGGCCTGGAGGTGGCCGAACCGCAGCTGATCCGCGGCTGGTCGCCGCTGATCGAATCCTTCGCGGCGAACCGCTTCAACCTGGTCCACCTGCTCAAGCCGATCCCGCTGTGGATGCGTTACCAGAACAACTTCCCGGCCAAGATCATGTCCTGGGCGCACACCAACGGTTCGGCGGTGGTCACCGGCCGCCACGTGGAGGTCAACGACTTCTCCGACATGGGTGGCATGAGCGTGGCCGTGCCCTACTGGTACTCCATGCACAACGTCGTCATGCAGATGGCCCTGCGCGACGCCGGCCTGAAGCCGGTGATCAAGGATCAGGGCGACGATCTGGCCCCGGACGAGGTCAACCTGATGCTGATGCCGCCGCCGGACATGCCGCCGGCCCTGGCCGCGCGCTCGATCGACGCCTTCATCGTCGCCGAGCCCTTCAACGCCGCCGGCGAGATGCTGGCCCACGGCAATCTGCTGCGCTTCACCGGCGACATCTGGAAGAACCACCCCTGCTGCGTGGTGTGCATGAACGAGGAACTGACCGACCGCCAGCCGGAATGGACCCAGAAGACCATGAACGCGGTGGTTCGCGCCCAGGGTCACATCCAGGACAACAAGAAGGAGATCTCGCACCTGCTGTCACGCGACGGCAAGGGGTATCTGCCGATGCCGTCCGGGGTGGTCGAACGCGCGATGACCAACTACGCCGACGACACCACCTACATCGACTCCGGCGCGATCCGCCACGCCGACTGGGGCAACGGCCGCATCGACTTCTCCCCGTGGCCCTACCCGTCGGCGACGAAGATGCTGGTCGGGGCGATGAACGAGACCCTGGTGGGCGGCGACACCACCTTCCTCTCGGGCCTGGACCCGCAGGAAGTGGCCGATGACCTGGTCAACTACGAGTTCGTCGAGAAGGCCATGGAGAAATACACCGCCTGGCACAACGCACCCGGCGTGGACATGGATTCGCCGTTTGCCCGCGAGGAGATCGTACAGCTATGAACCGTGACGCGACATTCGACCTGCCGGCCACCCCCGGGGAGTGGGGGTGGGCCTCGCTGCGCACCGCCAATCACCTGCGTCGGGCGCTGCAGTATCCGGTACTGGGCATCGCCGGACTGCTCGCCCTGTGGTGGTGGGGTGGCTGGCTGATCGCCAACAACCCCGACACCATGGCGTTCGCCAGCTTCGCCCCCGGGCCCACGCTGACCGCCTTCTGGGACATCGTGAGTTCGGGCCAGGTGTGGTGGCCGATCGAATCCAGCCTGCACCGGGTCGGTTTCGGTCTGCTCTACGCGATCCTGATCGGGGTCCCGCTGGGGGTGATGATCGGGTACTTCAACGTGCTGCGCGAAACGACCCACGTGCCGTTCCAGTTCCTGCGCATGATCTCGCCCCTGGCGTGGATGCCGATCGCGGTGCTGGCCTTCGCCACCTGGGATGCGGCGATCATCTTCCTGATCGCCATCGCCGCGGTCTGGCCCATCACCTACGCCACCGCACACGGGGTACAGCGTATCGATCCGATGTGGCTCAAGGTCGGCTCCAACCTGGGCGCCAACCCCTACCACACGCTGCGCTACATCGTGATGCCCGCGATCGCCCAGGACGTATTCGCCGGCATCCGCCTGGCGGTGGGTGTGGCCTGGATCGTCCTGGTCCCGGCCGAATACCTGGGGGTGACCTCGGGCCTCGGCTACGCCATCAACGATGCCCGCGACACCCTGGAGTACGACAAACTGGCGGCCTTCGTACTGGTGATCGGCCTGATCGGTTACATGCTGGACGCGATCTGCGTGCGCCTGATCCGGCGCAGCAGCTACCACGCCGAAAGCTGAGCTGCCCCCCTCACTCCCTCCGTCTGCCCGGCCGTGCGCGGCCGGGCCTTTTATGTCCACGGCCCGCGGCCTGCACTGCACCCTTCGGGCGCGTACCGGAACCGGCTGCACCATCGCGGTGCACAGTCCGCCGCCAGGTTCCGCCCGCATCCGCTCCGTGCCCCGCCACGGCTCGGGCCGCGGCGCTGGCAGGGTTTCTGCATGTCCACCGGGCATGAACGACACCACCACCGAAGACCGCACCGACCACGCGACCCGCGAACAGGAGATCACCCTGCTGCTGGAGGTCGCCCGGCTGATGGGCCGTTCGCGCGACCCGGACGCCGCCATCTACCGCATCCTCGGCATGATGTCCCAGCTGCTGGGGCTCAATCGCGGCCGGGTCCTGCTGCCCGACCCGGACAGCGGACAGCTGAAGATCCGGCATGCCTACGGCCTGACCGACGCCGAACGCGAGCGCGGCAGCTACTCGCTGGGCGAAGGCGTGACCGGCCGGGTGATGAAGACCGGGCAGATCGCGCTGATCCAGGACATCGACAACGAACCGGAATACCTCGCCCGGGCGGTCGATCGCGCCACCCTGCCGCAGGAGACCGTGGCGTATATCGGGGTCCCCATCGTGCAGGACGAACAGCCGATCGGCGTACTCGGCGTCCACCGTCTGCGCCGGCGCTCGCGCCAGTTCCAGGACGATCTCAACGTGCTGCGCGTTGTCGCCTCCATGATCGGCCAGGTCCTGCGCATCAACCAGCTGATCGCCGAACGCACGGCCGAACTGGTCTCGGAAAATCGCTACCTCAAGAGCGCCCTCGACACCCAGGGAGCGAAATACGGGATCCTCGGCGAGAGCCCCGCCCTGCGCAGCGTCCTCAAGCAGGTCCACCGCATCGCCGACACCCAGGCCACGGTGCTGATCACCGGCGACTCCGGGACCGGCAAGGAAAAGATCGCGCGCATGATCCACCGGATCAGCCAGCGCAACACGCGACCGTTCATCTCCCTGAACTGCGCCGCGATCCCCGCCGACCTGCTGGAATCGGAACTGTTCGGCCACGAGAAAGGTGCCTTCACGGGGGCCTCCAGCGCCAAGACGGGCAAGATTGCCCTGGCCGACGGCGGCACCCTGTTCCTCGACGAGATCGGCGACATGCCGGAGGCGCTGCAGTCCAAGATCCTGCGCGTGCTGCAGGAACGGGTCGTCCAGCCGATCGGTGGATCGCGCGACATCCCGGTGGACGTACGCGTGGTCGCCGCCACCCACAAGGATCTGCAGAAAGCGGTGAATGCCGGCGAGTTCCGGCTTGACCTCTTCTACCGCCTCAACGTGATCCCGCTGCACATGCCCGCGCTGCGCGATCGCGCCAGCGACATTCGCTTGCTCTCACGGCATTTCCTTGACCGTTACACCCACGTCCATGGCTGGAACGTGGTCCTGGACGACGGTGTGATGGAGCGTCTGGAGACCTTCGACTGGCCGGGCAACATCCGCCAGCTGGAGAACGTGCTGGAACGCGCGGTGCTGCTCTCCAGCGAGGGCCGCATCGGCACCGGCCTGATCGACGAGATCCTGCACGAGGAATCCCGGATCAGTCCGGGAGTGCATGGCAACGACACGACCCCCGCCGCCTCGGAGCCTTCTTCCGGCGCGCGGGAGGGGGCGCCGGAAAACACACCGCCCGATACCACTTCCACAACCGGATCGCCCATGCACCACTACAGGGCAGGCGGCTCCACCATCGTGCGCCCCTACCGACGCGTGCACGCTTCCGAAGCGGACGAGTTGCGGGACGCCATCGAACGCAGCGGCGGCAACAAGACCCGTGCCGCCATGGACCTGGGCCTCACCCCGCGCCAGCTGCGCTACCGCCTGAAGAAACTGGGACTGGCCTGAGCCCCGGTGCGGTCATTGTCGACACTTTGGCCGCACCGGGAGCGGACAAAGTGTCCGCCTCACCCGGCCCGTGCTCCCGTGCGGCCGCCCCGGAGCGGATCCGGTGAACGGCGTCCACCTGGCACGGGAACTGCAGAGCATCGGATGGCAACACTGATCCGACACCAACCGGGAGGCCATCCATGACCCTCAGCAAGACCGAAATGACCGCCACCATCCTCGAAGCCAAGGAGGGCCGGTCCGCGACCTGGGCCGGCATCGCCGAGGCCACCGGCCTGCACGAGGTCTACGTGACCTCGGCCTGCTACGGCATGAATCATCTCGACGCCGAGGCGGCCGACCGGCTCGCCGCGTTCCTCGATCTCGGGCCCGACGTGTCGAAGGCCCTGCAGGCGTTCCCGCACAAGCACTGGGACAAGACCATCCCTACCGACCCGGTGATCTACCGCTTCTACGAGGCGATCAACGTGTACGGTGACACCATGAAGGCGCTGATCCACGAGAAGTTCGGCGACGGCATCATGAGCGCCATCGACTTCACCATGGACATCGACAAGGTCGAGGACCCGAAGGGCGATCGGGTGAAGATCACCTGGAACGGCAAGTTCCTGCCCTACAAGAGCTGGTGATTCCGTCGTCCCCGCACCCGGGCATCGGTCGTCCTTTCGTAGTAGTCTGGCGGGCATGCAATGGCTGCCCCGCCTCCTCATAACGGGAACCCTGATGATTCCCTCCCTCGGGGCCGGGCCGGCCACGGCCGGCGCGGGCCCGGTGGAGACCGTCGACATCGGCGTCCTCGCGGTGCGTGGGGCCGAGTCCGCCGAGGCCCGCTGGCAACCCACCGCGGACTACCTGACCGAACGCCTTGGCGAGGATTTCGACGCCCGCTTCCGCATGCGGGCGATGAACTACCCCGAGCTGGAAGACGCGGTGGCGGGGGAAGAGATCGATTTCGTTCTCACCAATACCGGGCACTACGTCCAGCTGGAATACGCCCACGGCATCAGCCGCCTGACCACACTGATCGCGTCACACGAAGGCGAACCGGTCCGGCTGTTCGGCGGCGTCATATTCACGCGCGCCGACCGCGACGACATCACCGCGCTGGAACACATTGCCGGCCAGCACCTGTTTGCGGTACAGGAGGGCTCGCTGGGTGGCTGGCATGCCGGGCACGAGGTCCTGCTGGATGCCGGCGTGGATCCGCGCGAGGATCTCGCCGAACTGACTTTCACCGACATGCCGCATGACCGCGTGGTCGAGGCCGTGCTCGACGGCCGCGCGGACGCCGGCATGGTCCGCACCGGCGTGCTCGACCGCATGGCCGGGGCCGGCGCGTTCGAACCCGGCGAACTGCGGGTGCTGGAACCGCGCGACACCCCCGGCTTTCCGTTCGAGCACACCACCCGCCTGTTCCCGGAATGGCCGTTCTCGCGCATGGAACATGCCGACGAAGCTCTGGCCAACGCGGTGACCGTCGCCCTGCTGGAGATGCCGGAAGGTCACCCGGCAAGCGGGGCCGGCGAATATTTCGGCTGGGCCGCGCCGCTGTCCTACGCCCCGGTACATGACCTGCTGGAGCGCCTGGGCGCCCCGCCCTACGAACGCAACCCGGCCCTGGACCCGCTGCTCTACTGGCGCGAGAACCCGGCGATCACCATCGCCTTGCTGCTGGGGCTGCTGGCGCTGATGGCCGCGGCCACCATGCGCTACCACCGGATCAACCGTGACCTCGGGCGCGAGGTGCAGCAGCGCCGCGAGGCCGAGACCCGCCTGCGCCGGCACGAGGCGGAGCTGGCGCATCGCGCCAGCCACGATCCGCTGACCGACCTGCCCAACCGGGTGCTGCTGACCCAGCGCATGCGTTCGGCGATCAACACCAGTGCCGAAGATGGCGGGCGGATCGCGATCCTGTTCCTGGACCTCGACCGTTTCAAGACCATCAACGACAGCCTCGGCCACCAGGTCGGCGACGAACTCCTGAAGATCCTCGCCGACCGGCTCAAGGACCGGGTACGGGCCAACACCATCGCCCGCCTGGGCGGCGACGAGTTCATCGTCCTGCTGGACGATGTCGAATCGCTGGAGGCCCTCGAGGAGCGGGCCCGGGAGATCCTGGCGGTGATCGCCGAGCCCTTCGCGGTGGGCGGGTGGCGCTCGCTGCAGGTCGGAGGCTCGCTGGGGATCACTCTGTTCCCCGATAACGGCGGGTCGCCCGAGGCCCTGATCACCCAGGCGGACGCGGCCATGTACCGCGCCAAGGCCCAGGGCCGCAACACCTTCAGCTTCTACAGCGAGGACCTCACCGCCGCCGCCAGCGAGCGCCTGGAGACCGAAAACCATCTGCGCGAGGCCCTTAAGAACGGCCATCTCGAGGTGTTCTACCAGCCGCAGATCGACCTGCGCGAACGCCGCGTGTCCGGGGTCGAGGCGCTGGTACGCTGGCGCGACCCGGACAAGGGGCTGATCCCGCCCGGACGCTTCATCCCGGTGGCCGAAGAAACCGGCCTGATCAGCCCGCTGGGCGAGTTCGTCCTGCGCGAGGCCTGCCGCCAGGTAGTGGAATGGGACCGGCAGGGCCTGCCGGAGCTGTCACTGGCGGTGAACCTCTCGGCCCACCAGATGAACGACCCGGCACTGGTCGCGCGCGTGCGCGAGGTGCTGGATTCCACCGGCATGGACCCCGCGCGCCTGGTGCTGGAGATGACCGAGACCACCCTGATCCAGGCCGAGGGCTCACGCGAGGTCCTGCTGCAGCTCAAGGGCCTGGGCGTGGCGCTGGCCATCGACGACTTCGGCACCGGGTATTCCTCGCTGGCCTACCTCAAGCGCTTCAACATCGACTGGCTCAAGATCGACCGGGCCTTCGTGCAGGATCTGCCGCACGACCCCAACGATGCCGAACTGACCGTGACCATCATCAACATGGCCCACAACCTGGGACTGGAAGTGCTGGCGGAAGGGGTCGAGACCGAAGACCAGCGCAGCTTCCTCCAGACCCGCTACTGCGACGCCTGGCAGGGTTTTCTGTGCAGCCCGCCGGTCCCGGCGGAGGAACTGCCGCAGCTGCTGGAAGACTGCGAGGGCGGGGTGGCCGCCGCCGGCGTCCCGCGCTGAGGAAAACGCCGAGGGACTCGCCGAAACCCGGGTCGGCGCCGGTCAGCGGGCAAAGTCCGCCAGATGCACCGGCTGGCGACGCGGCCCCCAGTCCCCCGGCCGCGCCTCGAACACCCCGGCGACGGCCGCCCCGCAGGCATTGCAGCAGCCATCGGCGGTGAGGTTCCAGTCCGACAGCCGGTACCAGTCGCGCCCGATCAGCCGTTGCCCGCAGGACGGGCACCAGGTGCTCTGCCCGTCGCGGTCGTGCACGTTCCCCGTATACACGTGATGCAGTCCCCGCTCGCGGGCGATGTTGCGCGCCCGTTGCAGGGTCTCCGGCGGCGTGCGCGGATGGTCGGTCATGCGGAAATCGGGGTGGAACGCGGTGAAGTGCATGGGCACTTCCGGACCCAGATGCTGGTACACCCAGTCGGCCATCGCCACGATCTCGGGATCGCTGTCGTTCTCCCCGGGGATCAGCAGGGTGGTGATCTCGGTCCACACGTCGGTCTCGTGTACCAGCCATTCCAGGGTATCCAGCACCGGCTGCAGATGCGCCCCGGTCAGGCGGTGGTAGAAGCGCTCGGTAAACGCCTTGAGATCCACGTTGGCCGCATCCATCGCGGAGAAGAACTCGCCGCGCGCGGCCTCGCTGATGTACCCGGCGGTGACCGCCACCGTGCGGATCCCGCGCGCACGGCAGGCCGCCGCCACGTCGATCGCGTATTCGTGGAAGATCACCGGATCGTTGTAGGTGAACGCCACCGAGCGGCACTCCAGCGCCTCGGCCGCCCGCGCGATGGTCTCCGGATCGGCGCGGTCGGCCAGGGTGTCGATCTCGCGCGACTTGCTGATGTCCCAGTTCTGGCAGAACTTGCAGGCCAGGTTGCAGCCGGCGGTCCCGAACGACAGCACCGGCGTCCCGGGCAGGAAATGGTTCAGCGGTTTCTTCTCGATTGGATCCACGCAGTAACCGGAAGAGCGCCCGTAGCTGGTCAGCACGACCTCGTCGTCCAGCCGGGCGCGCACGAAACAGGCGCCGCGCTGCCCCTCCTTCAGCTTGCAGAAACGCGGGCACAGATCGCACTGCACACGGCCATCGTCGAGGGCGTGCCAATAGCGGGTGGACACCGTGAAGGCGTCATGCTGCGGGGTATCGGTGGTACGGCTCATACCCTTGAATGTGGGCGCCGCGGTGCCACAATTCAAGTTACGAACACCGAGATATTGTGGAGTGAACATGTCCGCCACCGCCGCCATCCGCGAACCCGCCGTCGCCGGGCGCTTCTACCCCGCCGATGCCGCCACCCTGCGGCAGATGGTGGAGGGCTTTCTCGCCGAGGTGTCGCCGCCGGAAGCGGATGCCCCGGCGCCCCGGGCGATCGTCGCCCCGCATGCCGGGTTCCCGTTCTCCGGGCCGGTCGCTGCCGCGGCCTACGCCCGGGTGCGTCCGCTCGCCGGCCGGATCCGGCGGGTGGTCCTGCTCGGGCCCTCGCATCGCGTGCCGTTTCGCGGAATCGCCACCACCGACAGCGCGTACTACCGCAGCCCGCTGGGCGACATCCCCGTGGACCGCGAGGCCGTGAATGCCCTCGCCGGGCTGCCCGGCGTGCAGTCCCTGGACGCCGCCCACGGCCCGGAACACAGCCTGGAGGCGCAGCTGCCGTTCCTGCAGGTGGCCCTCGAGGACTTCCGCCTGATCCCGCTGGTCGTCGGCGATGCGTCCCCGGACCAGGTCGAGGCGGTGCTCGACCGGCTGTGGGACGACCCCGGCACGCTGGTGGTGGTGAGTTCGGACCTGTCGCATTTCCACGACGAGGCGACCGCGCAGCGCCTGGACGCGGCCACCCAGCAGGTCATCGAGCGCATGGATGACACCGCGCTGGGGCCGGAAGACGCCTGCGGCTGCCGCCCGCTGGCCGGACTGCTGCGGGCCGCGCGACGCCGCGGGCTGGGCATCACCACCCTCGACCGGCGCACCTCGGCGGATACCGCCGGACCACGCGACCAAGTGGTGGGCTACGGCGCCTGGGCCCTGCAATGACGCTGCCATTCAAACCCGATCCCGCGGCCCGCGCGCGGCTGACGGAAATCGCCGACGCGGGCATCCGTCACGCCGCCGGCGACGGCGCTCGGCCCATGGTGGATCCCGAGGCCGAACCCGCGCCGCTGGACCGCCCCGGGGCCAGTTTCGTCACCCTCAAACGCGAGGGCGAACTGCGCGGCTGCATCGGCTCGCTGGAGGCACGCCGTCCGCTGGCGGAGGACGTGCTGCACAATGCGGTCGCCGCAGCCACGCGCGACCCGCGCTTCGCCCCGCTGGACGCCGGCGAGCTGGAGGGACTGGCGTATTCGGTGACCCTGCTGGGACCCTCCGAGCCGCTGGAGGCCGACCACCGCGACACCCTGCTGCAGGCGCTGCGCCCGCGCGAGGACGGGCTGATCCTGCAGGCGGGGCCGCGGCGCGCCACCTTCCTCCCCGCGGTCTGGGCATCCCTGCCCGATCCGGAGGCCTTCGTCGACGCCCTGCTGCGCAAGGCCGGCCTGCCGCGCCATCCGTGGCCCGAGGGCCTGCAGGCCTGGCGCTACGGCTCGCTGGAGTTCCCCGGACGCATGGATACGCGCAATGACTCATAGCGCCCGCGCATGCGATCCAGCAGCACCAGCATCGCCGGGGTGAACAGCAGGGTCAGCGGGGTCGCGAACAGCAGCCCGCCGGCGATCGCCGTGGCCAGCTGGATCCAGAAGCCCGTCACCGGGGCGCCGATGTAGAAATCCCGGCCGGCGAAATCCACCGTCCAGGCCAGCACCATCGGCAGCAGGCCAAGGATGGTGGTGATCGCGGTCAAAAGCACCGGCCGCATGCGCTGCGCCGCCGCCCGCAGGGCCGCCTCGTGCGCCGTCAAGCCGCGACCGCGCTGCTCGTTGTAGTTGTCGATCAGCACGATGTTGTTGTTGACCACGATCCCCGCCAGCGCCAGCACGCCGATCCCGCTCATCACGATGCCGAACGGCTCGCCGCGCGCCAGCAGCGCCAGCAGCACTCCGGCGGTGGAGAACACGATGGCGGACATCACCAGCAGCGCCTGGGAGAACCGGTTGAACTGGGTGACCATCATCGCCAGCATCAGGAACAGCGACATCGCGAAGGCCCCCAGCAGGAAGCGCGCGGCCTCCTCCTGCTCCTCGGCCTCGCCGCGGAACCGGATCTCCACCGCGTCATCCAGCTCGAGGGTGTCCAGCCGTGCCTGCAGCGCCCGCACCCGTTCGTCCACCAGGTACCCGGGCGCGGCATCCGCCTCGATGGTGTAGGCGCGCTGGCCGTCGAGGCGCTTGATCAGCCCGGTGGCCGGGACCGGCACCAGCTCGGCGAAATTCGCCAGCGGCACCAGCCCGCCCGGCGCCGGCAGGTTGAGATTGGCGAGCTGCTGCAGGTGGCGCTGCTCGGCCGGCAGCCGCAGGCGGATGTCCACCTCCTCGTCGGTGAAATCGGGGCGCCAGCTACCCAGCAGGATACCGTCGGTCAGCAGCTGCACGCCATCGCCCAGCAGCGGCACGTCCACACCGAAACGCGCCGCCTGCTCGCGGTCGAAGCGCACCTCCAGCTCCACCCCGGGCAGCGGAAGGTCGTCGCCGATGTCCTCGAACCCCCCCAGTTCGTCCATCTGCGCGCGGATCTCGCGAATCACCGGCGGGATGCGGCCGGGCTGCTCGCCGGAGGCAACGATGCGGATCGGCCGGCCCTCGCCCGGGCCGTGTTCCTGCGCCCGGAACTGCAGCCGCAGTCCGGGCAGATCGGCGGTGCGCTCGCGCAATTCGGCGATGACCGCCTCCGCCGGCGGGCGCGTGCGCCAGTGCGTCAGCTCCAGCTGGATGACCCCGACCACGTCCTCCGGATAATCGCCCTGTAGACGGGCAAGCTGGGTCCCCAGGGTACGCGCGTAGGCGTGTTTCACCTCGGGTGAGGCCATCAGGCGTCCCTCCACCTGGCGCACCAGCGCGTCCGCCTCGCGCACCGAGAGATCGCCGCGGGCCTGCACCTGGACCTGCACGTTCTCCGGCTCGATCGACGGGAAGAACTCCACCCCGCGACCGAAACTCGCATAGGCGGCGTAGGCGAGGACCAGCAACCCGACCGTGGCCGCCAGGGTCAGCCCCGGCCGGTCCACCAGCGGCCGCAGGATGCGGATGTAGCGGGCGGTGATGCCGTGCAGTTCGGCGAAGCGACCCTCCTCCGCCGCGCGCACGAAACGCGTCTGTTCCGCGTTGATCGGCCGCGACGGGCCGATCACCGAACCCAGCACCGGGATGAACACCAGCGCCATTGCCAGAGAGGCGATCAGGGTCACGATCACCGTCGCCGGCAGATAAACGATGAACTCGCCCACCATCCCCGGCCAGAACAGCATCGGCGCGAACACCGCCAGAGTGGTCGCGATGGCGGCCGTGATCGGCCAGGCCATGCGCTGGGCCGCGGCGCGGAAGGCCTCGACCCGCCCGCGCCCCTCGGCGATATAGCGGTCCGCCAGTTCCACGACCACCACCGCGCCGTCCACCAGCATCCCCACCACCAGGATCAGCGCGAACAGCACGACGATGTTGAGCGTGAAGCCCAGCAGATGAATGGCCAGAATCCCGCCGAGGAACGCGCCGGGGATCGCCAGCCCCACCAGCAGCGCGGCGCGCCCGCCCATCATCACCAGGATCACCAGGGCCACGATCAGCACCGCGGTGATCACGTTGTTCTCCAGGTCACCCAGCAGATCGGCGACATCCTTCGCCTGATCCTGGGTATACGTCACTTCCAGCGAGTCGGGCCATTCGGCGCGCGAGGCCTCGATGGTCGCGCGCGCGGCCGACACCACTTCGAGGATATTGGCGTCCGTCTGCTTGCGGATCTCCAGCGACACCGACGGCTGCCCGTCGATGCGGGTAAAGCCCTCCGGATCGCGATAACTGCGGCGCACCTCGGCCACGTCGCGCACGCGCACCACGGTGTCGTTCTCCACCCGTACCGCGGTGTCCAGCACGTCATCGATGTCGTCGATGGTGCCCGGCACCCGCAACGGGATGCGTCCCACCCCGGTGTCCACCGCGCCGGCGGCCACCAGCCGGTTATTGCGTTCGATCGCGCGACTCAGATCGCCGAAGGACAGCTCGTAGGTCTCCAGCACCAGCGGATCGACCAGCACCTCCATCTGCTCCTCGCGGTCGCCGCCGATGTCGGCCTCCAGCACCCCGGGCAGCGCCTCCACGCGGTCGCGCAGCTCGCGTGCCAGGCGCACCAGCGTGCGCTCCTCCAGCGGCCCCGAGAGATTCACCGTCACCACCGGAAACAGCGACAGGTCCACCTCGGACACCGACGGCTCCTCGGCCCCGTCCGGCAGCTCCGGACGAACCAGATCGACCTCCTCGCGCAGATCCGACAGAGCCTGGCGGTTGTCCCAGCCGGGTTCGAAATCGATTCGCAGCAGAGCGAAACCCTCGCCGGCCCAGGACTGCATCTCGTCCACCCCCGGAAGCCCCTGCAGCTCCCGCTCCAGCGGCTGCACCATCAGGCGTTCGGCATCCTCCGGCGAGATCCCCGGGTAGGGCACGGACACGAAGAAGATCGGGATGTCGATCTCGGGAGCGGCCTCCTTCGGCGCCACCACCCAGGCCATGGACCCGGTGACCAGGATCAGCAGCAGGAACAGCAGGACCGTCCGGGCATGCGTCACCGCCCAGGCGATCAGCGCATTCACCGCTCGGTCTCCCCGGCCGCCTGCGGACGCACCCGCTCGCCCCCGGTCACGAAGCCCTGCCCCACGGTGATGACCCGGGCCTCGTCCGGCAGACCGGTCACCCACACGCCATCCGCCGCGGTCCGCACGACTTCCACCGGGTGGAAGGCCACCCGATCGGCGTCGTCGACGGTCTTCACCCCGACGCGGCCGTCATCGCCCAGGGACATGACCGCCGGCGACACGCGATGGGCCCGGACGATGTCGGTGGGGATCTCCACACCGGCGCTGAGGCCCGACGGCAACGCGCCATCGGGATTGGGGACCTCGACCTCGAGGCGGAAGGTGCGGGTGCCCGGCTCGGCCACGCGCGCGACGAAGCGCACCTCGCCCTCCGCGGTGCGCCCGTCGAGGAAGCGGATGCGCGCCGTCTGCCCGCGTTCGACCCGCCCGATCTGGTGCTGCGGCACCTGGACCACCGCCCGCAGCGGGTCATTGTCGATGATCTCGGCCACCGGATCGCCGCGGCCGACAAAGTCCCCGACTTCCGCCAGCCGCTGATGGACGATGCCCGCCAGCGGCGCGCGGATGCGGGTGTTGCGCAGATCCAGCTCGACCGCCTCACGCGCGGCACGCGCCGCCTCCAGCTCGGCCTCGCGCGCCTCCAGCTCGGTGCGCGAGGCATGCCCCTGCTGATGCAGCCGCCGGGTCGCCTCGAAGTCGCTCTCGGCGCCGCGTTCGCGCGCAATGGCCTGGCGACGCTGTGCCTCGCGGTCGTCGATGCGCAGGCGGGCCAGCAGATCCTCCGCCACCACGTCAGCACCGCGTGTCACCGCCCATTCGGCCACCTGCCCCTCGGTCTCGGCGCGCACGTGAACCCGCTGGTCGGGTTCCACCTGTCCCTGCAGGACCAGGATGCGCTCCACCGGTTCGGCCGCCCGGGTTTCCACCGCCACCGCCATCGGCTGCGCCGCACGGGGCTCCGGCTCCGCCGGCGGCTCGCGGGTCAGCACACCCGAGGCGATCCAGGCCACCGCCAGGAGCACGATGCCCCCGGCCGCGATCCACCGTCCGTATCCCGCCATCATGGGTCACCTCTCGCCATGGCCCGCCCGCGTTTAAAATGTCACTATGCCTTATCACTATAAACGGGGCGGCGACCACCTGTCGGCCGGCACCCCGGAAACGGGCCCCGCGCCCGCACGCGACAGCCCCCTGATGACCGAACAACCGGACGAACCCAGCACCGAAATCCGTGAACTCCGGGCCCGCAAGCGCCTGGTATATGCGCTGGTACTTGTCGGCGGGATCGCGATCACCCTGCTCAGCTGGTGGTTCCGCGGACCCGACGATCCCTTCCTGGCCCGGGTCTATCCGCCGTTCGCGGCTGTCCTCGCCGGGCTGCTGGTGGTGCTGTGGCGGCAATGGCTGACGCTGGAACACCTCGAAGGGCTGATGGTACTGGTCGCCTCCGCGCTGATCCTCGGGCGGCTGGCCTGGCACATGCACTTCGCCGCCGGGATCGAGCAGCAACTGATGGTGCTGGTCGGCGGCCATTTCTGGGCCGTGGGACTGCTGGTCGCCGGCGCCTTCGTGATGCTCGACCGGCGCCGCGGCATGATCGCCGGGATCGTCATCCTCGGGATCTCGATCCTGCTGACGGTCACCGGGGCCCTGCGGGAATACATGGCAGCCGCCCCGCCCGCGGCCGAGACCCTGATGTACCTGGTGCGCGTGCATGTGTTCCTCGGCCTGCTGCTGGCCCTGCTGGCCGCGGTCGCCGGGATGCGCGACCAGCTGCAGCGCGCCCTGCTGCGCGCCGAGATCCTGCACGACTGGGCGACCACCGATCCGCTCACCGGGCTGGCCAACCGCCGCGCCGCCGAGGCCGGGCTGGAACGCGAGATCGCCTATGCGCAACGCTACCATCAGCCGCTGAGCGTGATCATCGCCGATCTCGACCATTTCAAGGACGTGAACGATACCCACGGCCATGCCCATGGCGATCGGGTGCTGCGCGAGGTCACCGCCCGGCTGCAGGCGCGCGTGCGCGACAGCGACCTGACCGCCCGCTGGGGCGGCGAGGAACTCCTGGTGGTCGCCCCCGGCATCGACCTGCGGGAGGCCACAGCGCTGGCCGAGCGCTGCCGGCGGGCCCTGGCCGAGGAGCCCGTGGCGGGCCTCGGCATCACCGCCACCCTGGGCGTAGCCGAATTCACCCCGGAAGACGACCGCGACTCCCTTCTCGCCCGCGCCGACCGCCAGCTCTACGCCGGCAAGGCCGCGGGCCGCAACCGCGTCGTTCCCCCGCCCGACCCGCTACCCGGCACCTGAACACACCCCGCGAGCGGCGCATGCGGGACGCCGTCCCGTTCGCTATTCGGCACCGCCCGAGTCACCTTCGGGCTCCTCGCCGAACCACACCAGGGCATATTCCTCCGACAGCGCGGCGCCGATGGCCTCCCATTCGACCTCGGACCATACGCCCCGATTGACCATCACCTCGTGATGCGCGTCGCTGTCACGCCAGATCCGCAGCGCCTCCTCCCGGTCCATGCCGGAACTGCGCCAGGCCGCGATCTCGTAACCGGCATGAGGGTAGTCCTCGCCGGTAATCTCACGCGGCTTGCGGCGCATGCACTCCGCGGATGCCTTGTCCCCGGGGCGATAGCAGCACGCGGTCCAGTCTCCCTCCTCGGACCAGCTGTGCAGGTTGCACTGCTCGCCCTCCGCGGCATCCGAGGACTCCAGATCCTGCAGATGGGCCTGCGCGACCTCGGCCAGCGCGGGCGACCAGGCTACCCGCTCCAGCCCCCGGTCCTCGCGGTGTTCGTTGACCGTCTCCACCAGACGTTCACCCGGCGACGGGGGCGTGGCACAGCCGCTGACGAGGAGCAGCAGCACAACGGGCAACAGGCCCGGCCATGCGGCCGGGCGCGGGATCGGTACGCGTCGCAAGGTCAGTCCTCCAGCATGTAGGCCAGGATCAGCGGCGCGACGATGGTCGCGTCGGAGTGGATATCGAAACGCGGGGTCCCGGGACGCAGCTTGCCCCAGGTGATCTTCTCGTCCGGGGGCGCACCGGAATAGCCGCCATAGGTGGTCTCGGCATCGGTGACCTGACAGAAATAACCCCAGGTCGGGGTGTCTTCCAGTCCCAGCTCGCGGGTGATCAGCGGTACCACGCAGATCGCGAAGTCGCCCGGGATGCCGCCGCCGATCTGGAAATAACCAATCCCGGGGGCCGGGTCGCAGTTCTCCAGATACCAGCGCACCAGGCGGTTCATCTGTGCCGTACCCGGCTCCACGCAGTCGTGGCGGGCCACGTCACCGCGCATGACCGCGGCGGAAAACGCATTGCCGGTGGAGGAGTCTTCCCAGCCGGGGGTCCAGATCGGGACGCCGCATTCATCGGCGGCCAGCAGCCAGCTGGCCTCGGGCTCGATGAAGCGTTCGCGCAGCCACGCGTCGCGCAGCACGTCCTGCAGGAAATCGGCGGGCGAAGCCTGGCGCCCGGATCGCGCCGCCGCCTCCCAGCGCCGGATCAGCAGCGACTCCACCGTCTGCATCACCGTTTCCGGGATGCCGATGTCGGTCACCCGGCTGACCCCGCGGGCGTACAGTTCGGCCTCGCGCTGCGGCCCGAGGGTGCGCCAGTCCGGCAGGGTCTCGTAGGTGTCGGCGCCGATCAGGCGAAAGGCGTCCTCCTCGAGATTCGCGCCCGTGCAGGCGATCCCGTGGATCAGGCCGGCGCGGATGGCGCGCGAGAGGATGCGACCGAACCCGGCGCTGGACATCGCTCCCGACATCGACAGGAACATGCGCCCGCCGGCGTCGGCGTGGTCGCGCCAGGCGCGCGCGGCGGCGCGCAGCTCGCGGGCGTTGAAATGCCCGTAATGGCGCTCGATGAACTCTGCGACCTGCATCCGCTCAGCCCCCGGCCCCGGCGCCCGAGTAAACGCCGCCCGAGCTGCCCCGCTCGGAGATGGTCTGGCCGAAGCCCCCGCGATCGGAGCGGTTGTTCACCCGGCCGGCAATGGGCGCGCCCGGCGCCGGGATGATCGGCATCGGGATCACCCAGGTCTCGGGGTCGCCCAGGGTCATGCGGGCGGTGTCGAAGCCGGCGGTGTACAGCTCGTGCAGCCAGTTGGCCAGATCGTCCTCGGGCGTGGCGTCGGCATCCGCCGCCACGTGCACCACCCTGGCGATACCCGCCCCGCGCAGCCGTTCCGGCCCGGGGAGAATGGAATCATCGATGAAATAGCGGTTGTCGTAATCGCCCGCCTCCGGCTCCGCGTGCGTCAGTCGTCGCGCATCGCAGACCCACACCGGCGGCGCGTCCGCGGGCACGCCGCGCGCCCAGCGCGCCGCCACCCGCGGGGCCATGGTCACCATCGCGTTAACGACTTCACGCGAGTCGACCATGATACGGGGATCCCCCGCGTGCGGGGGCGCGGCCGTGGGTTCCGCGTCCAGCCGGCGCATCATGCCCGCGGGCTCGGAGTTGGCCCGCGGCCAGTGATCGAAGGTCGCGATCAGCTGACAGGTCCCTTCGGCAAAAAGCGTCGCCGCCATCTGCACGCTCAGACCGCCCGGCAGATCCACCACCGTCAGGGTATCCGGGCGCAGCCAGTCCCAGGTACCCGGCGGGCGCTCGGCGGCAATCCGCTCGTGCAGCCGCTGCTCGTGTGGCTGCAGCTTGAGGCGATCGATCCCGGCGAACAGCGTGGGGCAGTGATACGGCCGCCACGGCCCCTCCGGATGCGGCCCGTACAGGCGGTACAGCCGTTCATGGTGCATGTAGTCACGCCAGTCTTCGGAGACCGTCTGTCCCTCCACCGGCGGCGCGGCATCGGGGTCTTCGGTGCCGGTCCCCAGCGGGGACCCGAGGCGCTCAAGCAGTTTCAACCATCGTTGGGACATAATTCGCATCGTGCCGGATGACGGGGTGGCGGCTGACCCGGGTGTGATACCCGGCGAACTCGCCGTCGACGAGAAAGACCCCCACCACCGGGTAGCCCATGCCATGGGAAAACCACAGTGGTGCGGGTTCGAAGAATTCCTGCAGGACGAAGCCCTGCGGGTCCTGCAGCGCGGTATCCAGGGCCTCTTCCCAGGCCGGTGCCGACAGCGCGGCGCCAATCCGGATGCCCTCGCCCATGCGTCCGTAGCTGCGTTTCAGCACCCATTCCTCGCGCTCGGCCAGCCAGGCGTCACGCCCCTCCGCCCGGGGATAGCACGAACGGGTGAAGTCACGCGCCAGCGTGGCCAGCGTGTCCTCGGACAGGGCCAGCGCATGTTCGGCCGGGGCCGCGTGAAAGCGCTTGCTCTCCGCCACCACGGCGGTCAGCGGGTTCATGCAGGGCACCTCCTGCGCAACCCGCAGCCACGCCTGCGGGTCGGGCAGCCCGGGGATCCATTCCGCGGGGTAGTGCCGGAACAGCGCATCCACCGGCCGATCGAACAGGTGCGGACGGCCATCCCGCCATTGCAGGTTGGCCGGCGAACCAATGACCGTCGCATGCCCGGCCGCCTCCAGCCACCGCGCCACCGCGGCGACCTGCTGCAGATCCACCGACCAGGCGGTTGCGTGGACCAGACCGATGCGCGGCCACGGCGCCAGCGCGGCAGTGATCGCGGCGGCCAGATCCCCGGCCGGCTGCATCCCGCGCACGCCCGTCGCCGCGGCAACGGTGGCGTCCAGCTCCGCGGTCTCGGCCAGCCCGCCGGGCACATCCTGGTTGAACTCGCTGATCCGCCAGCATTCGTCGGTGCTCCAGTGGAAGTCGCAGCGCGTCAGCCGCGGTCCGGGCGCAGGCGCCGTGGCCACGACCTCGCGCAGTTCGGCCGGCACCCCCACCGCCTCGAGACAGGCCGGCTGAGTGCGCACCGCCTCCTCCATCTCGCACTGTTCCGCCCAGGCGGTCTGCGCACGCCGCACCAGCGCCCGGTGCTCTTCGGCGCCCAGCACCAGGAAATCCGGCAGCACCGTGGGGTCGCCGGCCTGGTGCATGTCCCACTTGCCCAGCTGCAGCGACAGCCGATCCAGCAGGCGGCTCGCCTGCGGCGGCTCCAGCGGCCAGGGCTCGGTTCTCACCCGCGCAGTCCCAGCAGGGTCGAGACCAGCGGTGCCAGCAGGACTCCGGCCAGCGCCAGCAGGATGTAGACCCCGCCCTCGCGATCGCGCGAGCGGACCGCCGGCACGCCTTCGTCGCCGGCCTGATCGCCGGCATGGGCCGGCGCGGGCGGCCGCATCACCTCGTGGCCCAGCACCGGCAGGGCGATCACGCTGAAGCCGATCAGCGCATCACCGAATCCCCGATAGTCGCCGTGCACCGCATAGGTCAGGGTGATCGCGCAGGCAATCATGAAGTACCCGGCCGCCTTCGCATCTTCCATGTTGCGATCGCGCACCACACGGCGGTAGAAGTCGGTCTTCTCCCGCCGGATCCACAGCCCCAGGGTCACGACCAGGATCAGCCAGCCCATGCCGAAGAACCACGGGGTGATCCACCAGCCGTCCTCGTAACCGGGCAGCACCTCGAAGACCCAGCCGTACTCCAGCCCGCCGGCCTCCAGATCGCCCCAGCTCGCACCGCCGAAGATCATCCCGGTCGCCAGCACGAACGCACCGAGGAAGACCCCGGCGGCAAGATTGCCACGCTCGAACACGTCCACCTGCAGGCGCGGGCCGAACAGCTGCCCGGCCACCTGCCCGAAGAGCTTGATCGCGGCGAACGCCATCAGGGCGTAGAGCACGAACCAGAACCCCTCGATGGTCGGGTCGGCGTGATGCACAAGCACCCACAGGCACCAGGCAAAACCGAGGATGATCCCCAGACGCACCGCGCCGATCGCCGCATTGCCCCGTCGATACATCGGGTGCAGGCGCGAGGCACGGCTCCAGAGCAGGCCGAAAAAGGAGGTGACCAGCGCCATCCCGAACACCAGACCGGTGTCCGGCCAGAAGATGTCGGCCTCATAAAAAAAGACCGCGGACAGGGCGCCGACCCACACCCCGACCAACAGGACCCCGGCCACCTTCTGCAACAGATAGGCTTTATGATCCGTGTGCATCTTGCGCCCCATCCGGAAACACGCCCAGCGGCTGGGCCATACAATGGAAGGTGCCCCCGAGATGCACCAGCGCGCGGGCATCCAGACCCACCGGCCGGTGGTCCGGCAGGCAGTCGGCCAGCACCCCCAGCGCGATCGCATCCTCCGGTACGCCGAACTGCGGCACGATCACGCGCCCGGGAGCGATGTAGAAATTGGCGTAACTCGCCGGCAGCCATTCATCATCGGGACCCTGCAGCACGGGGGCCGGCAGACTCACGACCTCGGGCGGGCCGGTCACCAGATCCAGCGCGCTCAGACGCCGATGCATGTCCTCCAGCATCGCCGCGTCCGGGTGCGCCCCGTCTGCCGAACGCATCGCCACGATGCGATCCGGGGCCACGAAACGGGCCAGGTTGTCGATATGACCGTCGGTATCATCCCCGCTCAGGCCACGCGGCAGCCAGTGCACCCGCCGCACGCCCAGGGTCGTGCGCAGGGCCCGTTCCATCTCCGGCATGTCGGGATTGTCACGCGCGGGCGCGCCCAGCACCGATTCGGTGGTCAGCAGATCCCCGGCCCCGCTGGATTCCAGCGCGCCCCCCTCCAGCGTCAGCGGCAGGCGCTCGCGGCGCTGGCCCCAGCGGCGCGCCAGCATGAGCGGGACCAGCGCATCCAGTTCGCAGGGGTGCTTGTTGCCCCAGCCGTTGAAGCCACCGTCGACCAGCAACGTCCGTGAACCCTCGCGGACCCACAGGGGGCCGGCATCGCGCATCCAGATGTCGTTGACCGGCAGCGGCTCCAGCCGCAGCGAGATCCCGTCCTCGCCCCCCAGCAACGCACCCGCATCTTCGCGTTCCTCGGGCGATACCAGCACGCATACGGGTTCCACCTCGCGCAACTCGGCGACCAGCTCCCGAAAGGCCGCCAGCACGCCGGCGTATTGCCCGCGCCAGGCCTGCTCCGCGGACGGCCATGCGAGCAGCGTGCCGCCTCGCGGTTCCCACTCCGCCGGAAACCTGCGGACGGGTGCGGTCGGATGCGTTCTCGCCGCACCCGCAACATGATCGTCCGTATCCGCTGCCGCCGGCACCGCCCCCATGACCTCTCCCCTCCCCCCTTGAAGACACCCCGAAGGTCACACTCCGGGCGCGGATAATGCCACAACCCTGCGAAGCCCTCCACCGGACCACTCCGGCACGCGTTACACTGCGATGAACAGTCGTCACAATTACGGGCGAGGAGCCGGAACCACATGTGGCTTAGGGTCACCAGCGAACTGGACATGCATCTGACGGCGGCCAGCCCGATGCTGCTGCTCCTGCGCCCGCGCAGCGACGCCCATCAATGGGTGGCCGCCGATCGCTATCGGGTTACCCCCGACATCGACGTCGCCGAATACACCGACCGCCACGGCAACCTGTGCCAGCGGCTGATGGCGCCGGCCGGACCATTCTCGATCCATGTCAGCGCCGATGTGCGCATCCGCCCGGAGCCGGTTCACGTCACCGACGCGCTGTTCGTCCCGGTCGAACAACTGCCCGACGACGTGCTGGTCTACCTCCTGCCCAGTCGCTTCTGCGAAGCGGACCGGCTGGGCCGGAAGGCCTGGGAAATCGTGGGTGGCTGCCGCCCGGGCCACGAACAGGTCACCGCGATCTCGCGCTGGATCCATAGCCACATCGAATACCGCACGGAAACCGACCCGACCCCGATCTCCGCCAGCGAGGTCCTGGCGCGCGGCAGTGGGGTGTGTCGCGATCTCGCCCATCTGGGCATGGCCCTTTGCCGCAGCCTGAGCATCCCCGCACGGATCACCGCAGGGTACGTGCACGACCTGGAACCGATGGACCTGCATGCGTGGTTCGAGGCCTGGGTCGGCGGGCGCTGGCACACCTTCGACCCGACCCAGGCCCGGCCTGGCAACAGGCGGGTACGCCTGGCCTACGGGCGCGACGCGGCCGATGTCCCGCTTTATCATCTGTTCGGCCCCCCGGCGATCCCCACGCGCATGGAGGTCTCGGTGGAGACCCTGACGCCGGCCGGTTGACCCGGGCGCCGGTTTCAGGAGCCGACCTCAGGAACCGGCCGGCTTCTTCTTGCTCTCGGATTTCGAGGCATTCACCGCACGCTTGAAGCTCCAGTTCCGCAGCTCACGGATCTGCTCGACCATGGTCTTCGACAGCGGGACCGTGCTGATCGCCGCCCGGATGATGTCCTTCTGATTGAACGTCCGCCCCTCGCGGTAGGCCTCGATGCGGGCCGAACGCACCAGCTGCTCGATCTCGGCCCCGCTCCACTCCTTGGTGGTGGCGGTGAGATACCCCATGTCGAACTGGTCCGGATCGCCACCATGATGGCGAATGTGCAGTTCCAGGATCTCCCGGCGCTCGTCGGCGTTGGGCAGATCCAGGAAGAACAGCTGGTCGAAGCGGCCCTTGCGCATCAGCTCCGCCGGCATCAGCTCGATGCGATTGGCAGTAGCCGCGACAAACACCCTGGGCGACTTCTCCTGCAGCCACGTCAGGAAGCTGGAGAAAATGTTCACGTTACCGCCGCTGCCGGTGGAGTCGAAGCCGAAGGCATTCTCCAGCTCGTCGATCCACAGCACCACCGGCGCGATCTCGTCGGCGATTCGGGTCGCGCGGGCGAACGCGTACTCCGGCGTACCAAAACTGCCTGACAGCACCAGACTCATGTCCAGACGCGCCAGCGGCAGGTCCCACGCCGCCGCGATGGCCTTGGCTGCCATGCTCTTGCCGCAGCCCGAGACCCCCATGAACAGCACCCCGGCGGGCAGCGGCACCCCTTCCTCGTAAGCCTTCTCCGAGAACAGATCGGCACGCGTGGTCACCCACTCCTTGAGGACCCCCAGCCCGCCAATGTCGTCCAGCGAACGCTGCGGCGGGTAGAACTGCAGCACGCTCTCCTTGCGCAGGATCTGGCCCTTCTCCTCCTGCACCTCGCGCAGCAGGGTGTCCTCGTCGACGTCCTGCATGCGCAGCAGGCGCGAGGCCAGGTGGCCGGCCTCGTTGAGCGACAGCCCGCGCATCCCCGCCGCCAGACGGAACAGCAGCTCGCGCGAATGCGCCTCGGCGCCGCGACGCCCCTCGAGAAACTCCAGCAGTTCCTCTTCGGTGGGCAGATCCACGTCGACCAGGAAGATCTCCTTCTTGATAATGTCCGGCAGATGCAGCTGCGGGCAGCTGACGAACACCACATTGCTGGTGCCTTTCAGCTCGTAGTAAAGATCACGCAGCCCGCGCACCAGCCCGGGGCGCTGGTCGAACCACACCGGCAGATCCTTGAACAGGCTCATGCGCGGCGGATCACGATGCCCCGCGATCCGCGCCAGCGCGTCCTCCGGATCGTGGACGGCCGGCTCGGCCTCCACCGCCGCGCCGGAAGCCGCCTCCTCCGGTGCGGCAAAGCCGCGCGCGGCGGACCACACCTGCAGACGTCCCTCCTCTCCGTAGTACTTGCGGGCCACCTGCTGCAACAGCCGCTCGATGCGGTCCTCGTCCCAGCCCTGCAGGTAGATGATGGGATAACGCGAACGCAGCCCGCGCAGGATCCGTTCCACCGTCGGACTCCGCTTCCCCGCCATGCGCGCTCCTGGTTGTGGAAAATGGCCCCAGTATAGACCTGCTTCCGGAGCTTCCGGATACCCGCCCGCGGCAGCCCCGGGTTTGACCGCCCCCTGATGGTTGTGATTCTTTTCACACAACAGAACGAGGGGGCCAGCATGGTCGACCGCAGCCTGACCGGGCATGAAATCATTCTCGAACCGCACGACACCATCCAGTCCCGCACCGACACCCGCGGCGTCATCGACCTGGCCAACAACACCATGGTGCGTATCTCGCAGTACAGCCGCGAGGAACTGATCGGCGCCCCGCACAGCATCGTGCGCCACCCGCACATGCCGCGCTCCGCCTTCTATGCGATGTGGCAGATCATCCAGGGAGGCGACGAGTTCTTCGGTTTCGTCAACAACCGCGCGAAGAGCGGCGACAACTACTGGGTCTTCGTGCGGGTGGCCCCGCGCACCTCGGCCAGCGGCGAGATCACCGGCTACAGCTCGGTGCGCATCCGCCCCAAACGCGAGGCCGTCGAGGAATGGTCGAAGATCTATGCCGACATCCTCGCCGTGGAACAGAAATACCCCAGGGAAGAACAGGTCCAGGCCGGTTATCAGGCGATCCAGAAGGCCATGCGCAAGCGCGGTTTCCGCCACCTGACCGACTGGGTCATGAAATCCGTATAGCGCGCGGGTATGTTGCAGCACGGTCGCCGCCGGCGTAACGTTCGAGTCCGTGAGAACAACGTTTTCGAGGCCTTGATCCATGCACGCCATCCAGGAAGATCCCCGGCAACAGGAACGCGAGCTGCGCGCCCGGCGCCGTTCGCTCAACCTGCTGGTGGCAGCCACCGCCGCGGTGCTGGCGTTCTGGGCCCCGCCGGGCTACGACTCCCCGGTGGCCACGGTAACCCAGGCGGACTGGTCTCAACTGGACTGGCCGGGCAGCGAAGCGCCGGGTTCGGCCGAAGTCACGGAATTCCGCCCGCAGCTCCCGCCGCCGGGCGTGGATGCCGATCAGGTCACCATGGAAGAGAGCGACGACACCATGGTTCTGACCCTGGATCGCGAGCTGGAGCGCACCTCCGGCGACCTGCGCTCGCGTGACCGCGTCGAGCGCGCGCCCGCCGACTGATCCCCTCTACGCAAGCCCGGATGAGGCCCCGAGGCGTTCGCCTGCCCGTCCTGCGGCTGCTGCCGGCGCTGTGCCTGCTGTTGCTGACGGCCGGCATTGCCGGGTCGGGAACGGCCCTCGCCGATTCCCCGGCCGCCACCGTCACCGCCGGGGGTGAGCCCGTCCCGGTGCAGCGCTACCCCGCCGACCACGGCCCCGTCCTGCTGTGGTTTCCCTCCGAGCATGGCCTGCAGGACGAGCACCGCCAACAGGCCCTGGCCCTGCAGGCACGCGGCGTGGAAGTCTGGCTGGCGGATCCGTTCACCGGGCATTTCCTGCCGGAGGCCGCCTCGTCGTTCGACGACATGCCGCTGGCCACCGTCCCGGGTCTGCTGGACGCCGCACGCGAGGAGACCGAGCGCCCGGTGTTCGTCCTTGCAAGCGACCGGGCCTGGCCCTGGCTGCTCACCGGGCTGCACCAGTGGCAGCAGGCCAACCCCGGCTCGGAGGATCTCGCCGGCGTGCTGATGCTCAGCCCGTTCCTGCATACCGGGGCGGACGCCGCCGAGCCCGAGCTCCAGCCGATCGTCCACTACAGCAACCTGCCGGTCTTCATCCTGCAGCCCGTACAGTCTCCGCAGTTCCAGCACCTGGGCCGCGTGCGCGCGGCGCTGGCCGAAGCCGGCAGTTCCGTGGGCGTGAGGCTGCTCCCCGAGCTGCGCGACCGCTATTTCTTCCGGCCGGACGCCACCGCCGGCGAACGCCTCGCACGCGAGGCACTGCCGGGCGAACTGCTGCGCGGCATGGACCTGCTGGCCCGCACGCCCTCGGCACGCGAGCCGCGCGTGCCCGCGGCGGATGTCGATCTCGCGGTGCGCACCCCGTCGGGCACCGACGCCCGCCTGAATCCGGTGGAAGAGCAACCGGACGCGCCGGAACTGATCCGTCCCGATCTGGCCGGTGAGGAACACGACCTGCGCGACTACCGCGGCGAGGTCATTCTCATCAACTTCTGGGCCAGCTGGTGCCCGCCCTGCGTGCACGAGATGCCGTCGATGCAGCGCCTGGAAGACAAACTGCGCGACGAGGGCTTTCGCATCCTCGCGGTGAACCTGGGCGAACCGGAAGACACCATCCGCGCGTTCATCGAGGACGAGGTAGAGACGGAGTTCACCATTCTGCTCGACCCGCAGCAGAAGTCGCTGGAAGACTGGCGCGCCCTCGCCTTCCCCACCAGCTACGTCATCGACCGCGAGGGGCGCGTGCGCTATGCCCTGTACGGGGCCATCGAATGGATGGAACCCGGGGTCGTCGAACAGATCCGCGACCTGCTGGAGGAGTAGCCGGCAAACGCCGGGCGCGAACGTGCACATTAATCCGGGTTTCCCTAGGATACGGACACCACAACGGAAGCGAGGACGATCATGACGGAAAACACCGAGGGACGACTCCCCAACCTGCCCGTACCCCTGTTCGCCACCGTGATGGGCATGGCCGGCCTGACACTGGCCTGGCGCACCGGCGAAATCGTCTGGGACGGCCCGTCCACGATCAGTGCGGCACTGACCGGACTGACCACGGTGCTGTTCATCTTCCTCGCGATCGCCTACCTGTCGAAACTCAAGGGCTGGCCGGACAAGGTGAAAGAAGAGTTCAACCATCCGGTCAAGCTGAACTTCTTCGCCGCCACCTCCATCTCGTTGATCCTGCTGTCGATGCTCTGGCTGCCGGTGGCCGAAGGCTGGGCGCTGGCCCTGTGGATCGTCGGCATCATTGGCCATCTGCTGCTGACACTGGTCGCGATGGCGCGCTGGACCGGTGCCCAGCCGATGCCGATCGAGTCGATCAATCCGGCCTGGTTCATTCCGGTGGTGGGGAACATCCTGATCCCGCTGCCCGGCGTGGCCTTCGGCCTGGTCGAACTGTCTTGGTTCTTCTTCAGCATCGGCCTGGTGTTCTGGATCGTACTGATGACGCTGGTGTTCTATCGCTTCATCTTCCACGACCCGCTGCCCGAGCGCATGATGCCGACCCTGGCCATCCTGCTGGCGCCGCCGGCGGTGGGCTTTCTCGCGTGGATCCATCTGACCGGCGAGGTGGACGCCTTCGCGCGCATCCTCTACTACATCGGCGCGTTCCTGTTCCTGCTCCTGCTGGTGCGCCTGCCGGCGTTCTTCCGCCTGCCCTTCTTCCTCTCCTGGTGGGCGTATTCGTTCCCGGTCGCGGCGTTCAGCATCGCCACCATGCGGTTCGGGATGCACGGCAACCTGCCGCTGATGGAAACCCTGGGCGTGATCCTGCTGGCCCTGACCACCATCCTGATCGTCGGCCTGGCGCTGCGCACCCTGAAGGCGGCCCGTGCCGGAGAGATCTGCCGCCCCGAGTAGGCCGGGGCCGCGTCAGAGTTCGTCGCGGACCCAGCGGATGATGTCGGGGGCGCGCATCGCCCCCGGCTGCCGGGCCACTTCCCGGCCCTGTTCGAACAGGGCGAGGGTCGGGATACTGCGGATCCCGAACCGCTTGCCGAGGGTTTCCTCGGCGTCCGTGTTGATCCGCACCAGCCGCACCCGCGGCTCCAGCTCGGCGGCCGCGAGCTCGAATTCAGGGCCCATCATCTTGCACGGCCCGCACCACGGCGCCCAGAAATCGATCAGCACCGGGATGTCGCTGCGTTCCAGATGACGGTCGACATTGTGTCCGTTGAGCTCCGCAGGGCGCGCGATGAACAGCGCCCCGTGGCACTGACCACACTTCGGTGCGCCCCCGATGCGGCGCGACGGTATGCGGTTCACGGCATCGCAATGCGGACAGACGACATGTACGGATTCCTTCATTGCAATCACCTCGGGGCCGGAACCAGACTTCCCCCCCTGTATAGCATCCGGAACACGGGGCCGTGCGGAAGACCCGCACGAATTCCGGCACTGCCTCATGAATACCCGGTCAACGTTGCACGCAAGCGCCGAGTTCTGTATTCGTATATGCGGACCTCCCGAAATACCCGGTCCGCGAGCCGCACCACAACGCCCCACCCGAACCCCGAACGGTACGCGCATGAGTGAAAAGCTCGTCGTAGAGGACCTTTACAAGATTTTCGGACCGCGCCCGCACCGAGCCCTGGACCTGCTGGAACAGGGCCTCGACAAGGACGCGATCTTCGCGCGCACCGGCAATACCGTGGGCGTCCGCGAAGCCAGCTTCAGCATTCACGAGGGCGAGGTCTTCGTGATCATGGGACTGTCCGGCTCGGGCAAGTCGACCATGGTCCGGATGTTCAACCGCCTGATCGAACCCACCGCCGGACACCTGTACGTGGACGGCGAGGACATTACGCGGATGAGCCGCAAGCAGTTGATCGAACTGCGCCGGCGCGACATGTCAATGGTGTTCCAGTCGTTCGCCCTGCTCCCCCACAAGAGCGTCATCGACAACGCCTCGCTGGGCCTGGACGTCTCCGGTTTCGATCGTGCCCGCCAGCAAGAACGGGCCCTGCAGGCCCTGGAGGCCGTGGGGCTCGGCGCGCACGCCAACAGCTACCCCGACGAACTCTCCGGCGGCATGCAGCAGCGTGTCGGCCTGGCCCGCGCCCTGGCCACCGACCCCACCATCCTGCTGATGGACGAGGCTTTCTCCGCGCTGGACCCGCTGATCCGCACCGAGATGCAGGACGAGCTGCTGCGCCTGCAGCAGGAAAAGAGCCGCACGGTGGTATTCATCTCGCACGACCTCGACGAGGCCATCCGCATCGGCGACCGCATCGCGATCATGCAGGGCGGGCAGGTGGTGCAGATCGGCACGCCGCAGGAGATCGTATCGAACCCGGCCAACGACTACGTCCGCTCGTTCTTCTACGGCGTGGACGTGAGCCAGGTGTACTCCGCCGGCGATATCGCCAGCCACGATGCCATGCCACGGCTGCAGGCCGGCCAGGCGGATGCCGCCGCGGCCCGGCAGCAGCTGGGTGCCGATGGCTGCGCGGTCCTTCTGGACGAAGCGGATGGTTTCCGCGGCCTGGTGTCCGCCCGCAGCCTGACGGACGCCGCCGATCTCGACGCCGCACGCATCGACGGCATCGACACGGTGGAGGCCTCCACCGCCATGTCCGATGTCCTCGGCCGCGCCGCCGCCAGTGACTGGCCGCTGGTCGTGGTGGAAGACGGCCGTTTCATCGGGACCCTCTCGCAGCGCGACCTCCTGCAAACCCTCGACCGGACCCATCACTAGGCCCACCCCCATGACGCAAGACGAACCGGACCTCCAGGACCACGAAACCATCGGGCCGCTCGAATCACTGGCCGAGTGGTTCAACGAGACCGTACTGGAGCCGATCACCATCGGTGACTGGATCGAGGACGGGGTCGACTGGATCAGCGACAACCTCGAGGGGCTGCTGGACGGGATCGAGGCAGTCATCCGCGCCCTGGTGGACGCCACCGAGTTCCTCCTGCTCTACCCGCTGTGGCTGACCGCCTTCCTGATTGCCGCAGGCGTATGGATGCGCTTCGGACACAAGATCGGAGCCATCACCACCGGCGTGCTGCTCGTGGCCTTTGGCCTCGGGGTGTTCTCGGAAACCGTTCAGGCGCTGCTGTGGTTCCCGCCACCCTGGGTACTCGCCGTATTGATTGTTCTTGGCGGGATCTGGCGGGTCGGCTGGCGTTTCGGCCTGTTCGCGGCGGTGGCGCTGCTGCTGATCTTCTCCATGGAACTGTGGCCGGAGACCATCCGCACCCTGTCCCTGGTGGTGGCCTCGTCCATTGCCGCCCTGATCATCGGCCTGCCGATCGGCATCGCGATGTCGCGCAATGACACCGTGGAGATGCTGGTGCGCCCGGTACTGGACCTGATGCAGACCATGCCGCCGTTCGTGTACCTGATCCCGGCGGCGATCTTCTTCGGTCTGGGGACCGTACCCGGCGCGATCGCCACGCTGATCTTCGCCATGCCCCCGGCGGTGCGCCTGACCAACCTGGGCATCCGTCAGGTCAGCAGCGAGCACGTCGAGGCGGGCCAGGCTTTCGGCTGCACCCCGCGTCAGCTATTGCTCAAGATCCAGCTGCCGCTGGCGATGCCGTCGATCATGGCCGGCATCAACCAGACCATCATGCTGGCGCTGTCCATGGTGGTGATCGCGTCGATGATCGGCGCCGGCGGCCTCGGCGGCACCGTGCTCACCGGCATCCAGCGTCTGCAGGTCGGCGTCGGCTTCGAGGGCGGTCTGGCCGTGGTGTTCCTCGCGATCCTGCTCGACCGTATCAGTCAGAGTTTTGGCCAGCGCCGGCGCGAGGGCAATGCCTACGGCAATCTGCTGCGCTGGTTCTTCAGCGGCCGGCAGAAGGCCGATGCCTGATCATCCGTTCATCCACGCGGCCGCCCCGAATCCCGGCGGCCGGATGCTCAAGAAGCAACAAGGAGAACCGTAACCATGATGAAGAAGAAACTGCTGACGACCGCCACGGCCGCTGCCCTGTCCCTGGGCATGGCGACCTCCGCCGCGCAGGCGGACGACGTGCGCATCGGCTGGACCGCCTGGGCCGATGCCGAGTTCATCACCCAGGTCGCCGACCGCGTGATCCAGGAACGCCTGGACACCGGCGTGGAGCTGGTGCAGACCGACATCGCCCCGCAGTACGCCGGTCTGGCCGGCGGCGACCTCGACCTGATGCTGATGTCCTGGCAGCCGATCACCCACGAGGACTACATCGACCAGTTCGGCGATGACATCGTCGATCTGGGCGTGCTGTACGACAATGCCAAGCTGGGCTGGCTGGTGCCCGCCTCGCTGCATGCCGAAGGCCTGACCTCCATCGAAGACCTGCGCGATGACGAATGGCGCGATCGCCTGAACGGCGAGATCCAGGGCATCGACCCGGGCGCCGGCCTGACCCGTCTGTCGCACGACACCATCGAGGAATACGAGCTGGATTACACCCTGATCGAAGCCTCCGATGCCGCGATGACCGCCGCGCTCGACCGCGCCATCCGTCGTGACGACGCCATCGTGGTCACCGGCTGGAGCCCGCACTGGAAGCTGGGCGCCTACGAGCTCGAATACCTCGAGGATCCGAAGGGCTCGCTGGGTGGTGCCGAGTCCATCCACGCCATGTCGCGTACCGGCTTCGCCGATGACTTCCCGGAAGTCGCCGCCTTTGCCGGCTGCATGAACATCGACATCGACCTGCTCAACGAGTACATGTACCTGGCCGACGAGGAGTCCACCGGCCACGCGGTGGACAAGTTCTTCAATGACGAGGCCGGGCTGATCGACGAATGGGTGGCCTGCGCCCGTAACTGATCCCGTCCAGGGAACGCACCGGCAGCCTCGCGCTGCCCCCGGGCCCGGCCTTCTGGTCGGGCCTTTTTTATATCCGGCGCCCTCCCCGATCGGGCCTTTAATCGGCCAGAGGGCTGGCCTCCTACAGGCCAAACCCGGCCGCGTAGGAGGCCGGCCCTCCGGCCGATGGGGCCGGGCCTGATGCCCGATCGGCCAGGGGGCTGGC